>JAKPKF010000275.1 GCA_029553845.1 bacterium
TTGGTTACGGAATAATTTGGAGAAAGATCCACTTTCTCACTAAATTACGAAATGAATACCTTGGACATTTACACAACATATATATCTATACAACAGTGTGTTATAACTTGTCCACATCACTTTTTTGTGGGAATGCCTTCAGAAATTGTTATTGACAGATTTTCGCTATACAAGTACAAGGGGCTTTAGTAATAAAAGCTCCAAAGTCAAGAAGGTTTTAAGGAAATGTGAAGAAACAAAAAGGAAATTTATGAATTCAGAGACTGTAGTTTTATCATCATCTGTTGTTAATGACTATTCTATCGAAATTGCCATAATGAGAGGCAAACTGCACCAAGAGGCATTAAACTCTGCTCTGTTTGAGTTCAACAACTTCTTGTGTATAGGCTCAATTAGTGAAAAAGATGATCTGATCAGAATTAACTAATCTGAAGAATTGTAGTATGTCAAAGTTTAAGATATGCGCATTGATATTGTCGCTATCTTTGTTTAATAATTGGGCAATACAAATTCCGCTGAGCAGGCCAATCTGGTCAGTGGATATTGGAGACGTTGATCAAAACGGATTAAAGGACATTGTTGTGGGGCATAATATTTGGAATGGTACGGTTGCACCGTCATTTACTGTATTATATAACTACATGAATGGAAATTTTACTGAGGCAGACTCTTCATTTGTGTATGGGGTACCACAGGAACACATCCAGCTTGCCAATATGAATTCTGATGATTTACCTGATATTGTGAGCAGATATTGCACAATCGATGAATCCTCTGAATATGTACGAGTGTACTACAATCAAAATGGTATGTTTAGCTCTACTTATTATACAGATTATCCGTTCACAGGAGTAAATGGTTACATCAAGTTGAGAACATGCGATGTAAATGGAGACACTCTGGGGGATGTTATCTTCTATGGAAATTATGGTTATGTTTGGGCTATGGTCAGCAATGGACCTTACCAATATTTACCTTTGTATCAAGGTAATCTCTTCTCTCCTCAAGATGTTACCTGTGGAGATGTAGATAACGACGGGAGGGATGAAGTTATTTTTGCTGATCAGCCATTGCTAATATACGATTACACTGATGATGGATGGCAATTGATTTCGGAACCTTACATCAATTTTCATAGCAAAGTAAAGCTGGGTGATGTGGATAATGACGGCATTTACGAAATCTTTACGTTAGAAATACCACCTGCGGGAAATGAATTTCCTTTCAGAATTTATAAATTGATCAATGGGCAGATTTGCTTAATGTATCAACATATCTATACTTCTGCCGGTGGATTGCAAGTTTTTGATTATAATAATGATGGGCTGGCTGACTACAAACTTGGCAGAAGACTGGAAACGAACTTAGGTAATTATACTTTCAGTGAATCGTGGTTAACATATCCAGATTTTGAATCAACCGGATCCCAGGTAGAAGATATGAATAATGATGGCTGGCTGGATATGGTTTTTATGAGCGGAGATAATAACAGCAGTTACTTGATTATACTCTTTGGTGACGGCCAGGGTCATTTTGTAGAAGATCCGGGAGTTTGCATCGAGGATATCACTGCTCATGATCAAATTGGATTACAGCTAAAATGTTATCCCAACCCTTTTGCAACTTCATCTCACATTTCCATATCTGGCAAGGAAAAAACATCAGATGGCGACATTCGAATATTTAACGTGAGAGGGCAACTGGTACGTATATTAAACTTTAATAGTGATGTGTGCAGTGTCGAATGGGATGGCAAGGATCAACACAACAGACCTGTATCAAATGGAATTTACTTTTGTAGATATGTTGATAATTTGAGAGCATTGTCTGCTATAAGGTTAATAAAAATAAAGTGATAAGGAGATTGTCATGAACAGAATATCACTTCAATTGGTTCTGGGTTTATTGCTATGCATCACTACGAGCTATGCGACAATAACCAGAGAAGGGGCAAGAGATTTTGTACTTAACCAAATTGTGACTGACAGAATCGGGAATGTTAATGTGCTATTATCTGATGAACTTATTGCAGTTAATACAAATGTATCAGGGATGGGACACACTGTTTTAACGCCTTATTCTAGTAATTGGGTTGCTTTTATTGATGAAGCTCCTGCCTTTGGGTGGACGCATGCGTGTTCATATGTATTTATTGATTCTGAATCCGGTCAACATCAAATACATATGGATCAATATCCTCTTGGGAATGCTTATGGTTTTAATAGTATTTCCTCTGTTAACTTTAATTCAAATACGGATATAATAATACCTCCGAGTACAGTAACTAATACAAGACCAACAAATGAAAATCTATATGCCATCTTAATCAATGCTACGATACAAGATCCACCACTAACACCATTAGGAACGAACAACTATCTACGATTCTGGAATGAGTTATCGGCTATGTATTGCACATTAACATCAACAGAAACAGTAAATGGATATGGGTGTCCCAAAAGTCATATTTCTGTTCTCTCAGCAGGTGCAGATCACGATTATGGTCAAGTTCATGTTCATTCTCAACTAGAGAATAATTGGGATTATACCTATGCAGGTAACCATTACCGAGGATTAGATCTTGATGGAGGTAGTCCATCTGAAGATATTCAATATGTGTGCAGTTTGGCTAATCTAACATCTGTATTTACGTCATTGGGAACTCAAGTTGATTCTGATGACGAAGTAATAGTATTTTTAACTGGTCATGGATCTTATAGTAATGCTCCGTATGGATCTTGTTTTCAGACATGGTATTCAGAAGATGTTTCATCCCCTATGTTTGATTCTCTTCTTGATAACTTGAATGGGTGCAAGCAGGTAACGATTATTGCTACGGGTTGTCAAAGTGGAGGTTATATAAATGGAGATGTTCCCATAACAGGTCACAATCGAACAGTAATTACTTCAACAAATTTTAGCAATACACATTATGCTCTTGAAAGGGAGCCCGCGGAATTATGGTATACACCTGTCGGGAATAATCTTAATTCTGGGTATGGAGAGTTTGCTTATTATTTTATTTCCGCCTTAAGAGGGCGTTATCCTGTTCGAGATTACATTGATCCTGATAATGGACAAACGTTGATTAATCAACCCTGGAATAATGGCCCACTTATCGGTAATTATCCCTTTCCAGGATTTCCTGCGAGTACCCACCCTAATGATATTAGTAGGCTAAGTCTTACTCAAAGCGGAACAGGTGGTAATCCGTTGTTGTTTAGAGCTTATCAATATGCAGATATATGGGATACAGTTTCCGATCAAGATTTGCTCGCTGAGGGTCTATATCCTCATAATAATTATCTAAACCTACACTCGATAGTAGTAAATGATAATCCATGGGGTAGCAATTATCGGACTCATCCTCAGTATCATAGCAATGGGTGCTTGTATCGAGATCGGCAAACACTTGATAATGTTTATCTTAACCTAAGCGGGTATACGATCAGAGATCGTCTTACGTTCTATGATCGACCTATCTCTTTTAGCGGTAGTCTGTCAGTATACGGTAATGAGGCATGCTTGAGTTTGAAGGATAACTCGGTATTTACAATGACTCCCAATTCAACGATAAACTTGTATTTTGGTGCAAAAGCAGAATTTGATAATTCTAGACTAAATATGAATTCAAGCAACATATCTCTAAATAACAGTAGTTCATTGCATTTCATTAATAACAGCGTTCTTAATGCTGTGTCTGGAGCAAGTGGTAATTGTCAGATAACAGGTAACACCCCGGCAACATACGTCGAAAATGTTGTTAATGGAGGCACCAATTATGCTAATCACATAGGTAGCGAAACACTTATCCGTGGTGATTTTGTTGAATTCAGGAATAGCATATTCGAGACATATGGTTCTGATACTCATAGATTTAGAATCAAGAGCAATATTCAAACCCAAGACCCCTCTAATCCTATTTTATGGGATGGGGTTTACTTCTATGATTGCGAGCAGGACTTCATCGATAATCCTTTTCAATATGTCAATTTTGAATATCTTGGCAAAATATCTTTCAATAATTGTGAATTTTCGTTAGATCACTGCAATATTAGCAATTCTGGTCAACTAGTTGTAGAAAACAACTCCTCTGTTCAAGTAGTGGGCTCGAGTTATTCAACGAATGATGGGCCTATATACGTCTCTCATTCAGCAATTGATATCCAATCTAGTCAAATCATTAACAATAGATTAGGCGGAATTTACTTAAACTACCCTAGAACAAGTCAGGGCAATAACTGGATAAGTAATTCAACAATAAATAATAACGGTCTTCATGGGATCCGCACTTCAAACTGCTTGCTGAACTTAGACAATACGGTGATAAGTGATAATGATGGGCAAGGGATTTATAATTTTTCCATTGTCTCTCCGCGTTTTTTATCAGGGGTTCTATTAGAGAATAATTCAGGGGCCGAGATTTTTTCTACATATTCTGGGTTTCCTATTTTTAATCCTTCAGGAAGCAGTGGAATAAATCAAATCATTGATAATGGGTACATCGACGAAACCCTTGATAAGTACTATTTAATGGCTTTAGGAGCGCCGCAAAACGGGAGTATTCATCTGCTCAACACGTCGATAGATCACAGTAATAATGTAAGATTCTACCCATCTATAAATTGTTATACATTTTACGGTAATTTATCGTCTGCTTCGCGCATTCTGGCAAACGCAATGAACTTGCTGACTGAATACGAGTATTATCCTTGTCTGGATTCGTTAAAGCTTATTATAGAAACTTATCCAGATACGAAAGAAGCAAAATCTGCGCTTGGTTTACTGCCATATGTTGATAAGGCAATCAACGCCGATAATACTTCCCTTATCCAGTATTTAGATAGCATATCAGGCGAGTATTTAGACGATGACATTATCGATTCGAAGATTTTGTCATTTATATATAATAAAGATTACATCTCCGCCATAAACAATCTTGAGTTTATAATACAAAATCCACCAACAGATTACAAACTACTTGCTGCAATGTTAGATGAGGCCTACTGCTATTATTTGTCGACTATAGAAGGAAAGGGAAATGTTTTGGAATGCACTGTCATGCCAAAAAACAGAGTAGATTATAACACGATTTGTGCTGATTTACAGAACCAACTAAACGAGTTTAGTGCCGTTGAATACTCAAATCAAAACTTCGTTAACCACTCTATTGAAGTTAGTAACTACCCCAATCCTTTCAATCCCACAACAACGCTCTCATTCTCTTTACCATCTGAAATGGTGTGTAAAATTGAGATTTACAATGTTCGTGGGCAGAAAGTAAAAACTTTGTTGAATGAGAGCCTACAGTTGGGTAGACACTCCGTTGTTTGGGACGGCAAAGATGCTCATGGCAGATTGGTCTCTTCGGGAGTATACTTCTACAGATTAGATACTCCATATAGGACCCAAACATCAAAAATGTTGTTGATGAAATAGTATCAAATTACACCATTAGAAGCCCGGGGCAACCCGGGCTTTTCTATTGGATAACGTTTCCAATGATTTGATCTATCCGAGCCTGAATTTCGATTGTTAGTGCTAAAGCTGTAACCATCCGGCAATAATGGATGGGATCGGCAAGGCTCTTGCCCTTTCGGTCTTTTAGGTACTTATGCAGCACCTGATAGCCTCCGATGTGGTAGTTCCACAGATCTGGTGTAATGCCTTCGAAGTGCTTATCATCATTGATCTGCACGGTGCCCTTGTGTTCATCGTGCTTTATGAACTCTACCATATCGTTAGAACCACTGCCCTGATATCTGGAAATCGGGGGGCTCAAGCTGGAACTCTTGAGTAAATGGATATCGGCAAGCTCTTTGCCATATACTGCAAGCTGACTGAACAACTCGTAATCATCTGTGAAGGGTATGCGGGGGAAATCAATCCTGAGATATTGGGCAAAGCGTTCACGGTATTGCTTGCTGTGCATGATCGCATAGACATAATAGAATAGCTGCTCCGGCTGGAACTGAGGCCATTGATTGCTGAGCTTATCCAAAAGCTTAGGAACGATATTGTATTGGCGATCAGTGGAGGCAAAGATGTCGTCTTTATGTTCGTCTGGGTAGATAAAGAAGGGAGTTGTATAATTAGCTTCCTTGATTGAAACGCTATGGTTAGTGGTAATACAATTAGTTAGAAAAATGTGGTTCCAAGCATGAGAACCTTCAACTCGTTTTGAGCATACAAACGCTTCATTTCTTTGAATCATGTGCTTCATAATATCATGTCTCGGTCTGCAGTGGAATCCATTGTTTACGCCTGTATAGAAAGTGTAGCGGATATCAAAAGGACGGTAGAGAATGGGAACAATATTGCTATCATCAAGACCGCTATCATTGAGGTCTTTTTGAGCTAATCCAACTTTCCAATCTTGTGTATCTTTTCCAAGTTGATATGCCATTCTTGCAGTCTCAGTATCCAAAGTAACGAAGTGGTTAATGGTCTTGCGTACATGGTTGGGAGTATCGTGGATTGTGAGTCCGTCTCTGGCTGAGACGATCCCCACACTATTGATAGGAAATATCTCCGGCAGGCTTTTCCACTGTAGATAATGCTCGTTGCCTGTAGCTTCAGGATGAAAGAGATAGAATGGCGAAGTAGGGCTTAGTTCCTTATAAGTCTTGGCTTGGAACTGGTTATTATCCAGCCATTCATACTTGATCTGACGAAGTCCGAATAGCTCGTGATGGCTCACCCTTTTCACTTTTGTGTCTATACCCTTCACCATCAGGATGATGGCGGTGCCCTGCTGGATATCAAAGACGTTCTCATCCTTGCTGCCATCCTGACTGGTCTCTTTCTTCTTGATATTGCCATGCAGATCGAGCACATAGATTTCATCAAAAGTATGCATCAGGCTTTGACGCATGCCCCTGAAGGTTGGATTATCCAGATAACCATGATTAGTGATCATACCCACAATGCCCTTGCCTGCCTTGTGTATCTTCCATTGGGCAAAGCGCACGAACTTCACATAATCATCTTGCAGCCATTTTGGGTTCTTCTCGTTTAGTGGCTTGCCATCAATCGAGTAATAACTTTGTGCGCCATCCAGATCGGTTTTCAGCAGCTTCTCTGTCCAGGCGTTGCTATTTTCACTGGCTCCGCTATAGGGTGGATTGCCCATGATGACCAATATGGGGTCTTGGTGCTTCACCTTGTTTGCCAGAGCGCATTCTTCACTGATGTCGTGAGATATAGGCAGTTCGGTTTGCAGGGGTATGTCCGGTTCCAGGGTGTTGGAGAGATAGAGCTTGAAGCGTTCATCTTCGCTCAGTTCATAGCCATGTTCCGCCAAGAGTGTAGATGGAATTTAAAAGTGCACCAGAAACGGAATTATAAATTGCACCAAATTAAGGATGAACAAGACTGCCTCTTGAAAGAAAGATCAGGAGGTACAAAATGAAAGGAGTGAAAATGTACAACCAAGTTCAGTCACTGGTGCGTCAGTCAAAGAGCCAGCGTCAAATTGCCCGGGAGTTAGGGATCAATCGCAGAACGGTCAAGAAGTTGTCCCAGTATGATATGGAAGAGGCGTGTG
>JAKPKF010000286.1 GCA_029553845.1 bacterium
CAGGAGTTAAGGGATTGGTATGGCAAACCGTTAAATGTATCTTCGTGGTATAGAACTAAGTCTTTTAACAAGCAAGTTGGTGGACATAGTAATTCGTGTCATTTAGATGGACTGGCGACCGACCTAAACAATATCCCACAAAGTTTGTACAATGATTTTACGCTTGCGTGGGAAGTTATTTGTTTAAGTCACGGTAAAATAGGCGGAGTTGAATTTTATTCGTGGGGTATGCACTTTGACAGTAATTCAGATAGATTTGGTTATAAGAAATTTAGGAAGAAAGAGAATAGGTGATTAAAATGATTGAGAAACTTACAAAACTGATTGATGTTAAAAGCATTATCACATTGGCTTTAACAGGAACTGTGATTACCTTGTTAGTTAAGAGTAATGCTTTGCCAGAACAGTTAAATAGCATTTATTTAATTATTATTGGGTTTTACTTTGGCACACAATCAAACAAACACGATAACACTGAAGATATTTCTGATGTATAGGTGACATTATGGAGCAATGCAATAGACACGAAGAAACTACAAAGAGAATTTGCAATTTAGAAGATAGGGTTAGAGAGTTAGAGATTTCAGACCAAGCAACTAAGGTTGAAATTAGAAACCTTATCAAGCAAATGGAAAAATTGGTTACCACGATAGAAACCTTTATGCAAAATACAAGAAAAATGATTATGGGTATATCAGGTACGGCTTTGACTATTTTAGTAGGGTTTTTACTGTGGTATATTCAGAGATTGTAAGGAGAAAACAAAATGGCAAGAACAAAGAAAGCGACAACAACAGGCTTAACACACAAGATAGCACCAAAGGTTGTTTATATACCTGGTTCGGGGAAAACCACATCTACAACCACACCAAGTCCTATAAAAAGTGCCTATATACCAGGTTCAGGTAAAACTATACCAAAGCCAACACCTGCACCTAATCCAACACCTGAACCAAAACCTGTGGTAAAGACTACAACAAAGACTACTACATCTACACCACCTGTTGTGGATGATACACCACCTGTTGTGGATGATACACCACCAACCCCACCTTCTTACTATGATGATTTACTTGACACTATTCGTAGACAGGAGGCAGCGGAGAGGGCAGCACAACAGGCGAGAATTAACCAA
>JAKPKF010000309.1 GCA_029553845.1 bacterium
GGCTAATAGTACATATAATCCCTATTATTTAACTACCCCGCCTATTGCTCTGGATGCCACAGCCAAAAGATTAACCTACTGGTATTGGATTGGAACAGATACTTATACCAATCCTCTCTTTGTAGAAATTTCTACGGATAACCAAGCAACTTGGACAACTCTCTATACCCATTCCAATGCTTCTAATACTCTTGCCTGGTATCAAAATACGATTAGTTTAGAGACATACGCTTCCCAAACCGTTTATCTGCGTTTCAAGGGGATGAGTAATTATGGAAGTGGGATGACAGATCTGGGTTTAGATGATATAATAGTAGAAGATATTCCTGCTGCTCCGATCATAAGCTGTACTCCTACCAGTTGGGATTTTGGACAGGTACTGGTTAACACTACTAAAACTAAGGAATTTACGATTAGTAATATTGGTGGCGGCACTCTTAATGTGTCTTCCATAGCTGTAGCAGGAGCTTATTATACACTGCTTACCAATCCTGCTCCTGTAAACCTTACAGCTGGTCAAACTGCTATCTTTACTGTTCAGTATGCTCCTACGGCATTGGGAAATCACAATGGCTCTGTTACTATTACTGATAATAGAGGAACAACAATTGTTAATTTGAGTGCTGTATGTTATGATCCCACGATTACCAGCGCTCAATTACCCTATTCCAATGGTTTTGAAGAGACCTGGACAGGAACTCCTCCGGCACCTGTACTTGGTTGGACAGTTATAAACGCCAATAATGATTCTTATACCTGGAGAAGAGGTCCAACTTATATTGATGCTCACACAGGAGATTATATTGCTCAAGGTATGGGAAATACAGATGACTGGTTGATTACCCCTCCTATTCAAGCAAGTGAAGACCTGCGGATTAAATGGTGGGATGCTGTAGAATCAGCTACTTATCCCAATACATATAGTGTATTGGTCTCTACTACTGATAATAATATTGCCTCCTTCACAAACAATCTGGGAACCTTTACCTGCAACTTGACTACCTGGACTGAACACACATTGAATTTGGATGCCTTTACCGGTAATACAATTTATGTTGCCTTCCATCAAACTGCATCTGGTGCTACTTATTATGATTTCGGAATTGATGATTTTCTGTTAGAAGCAATTCCTGCTGCACCCGTCTTTAGTTATAGCCCTACCAGTATAGCATTTGGAACTGGCTTTGTTAATACCCCTACTGCTTATCAAAATGTAACTGTTACCAATGCCGGTGCTGGAATACTTAATCTTTCTGTAGAAGATGTTAATATAATTGGAACAGATGCCTCAATGTTTTCTTTTGATCCTGTGAATCTGCCGGCAGCATTAAGTACTAATCAATCAGTAATTATTCCTGTGCGTTATAATCCCACAGCTATAGGCAATCATACTGCTACCCTGAGGATGGTCTATAATGCTACTAACTATGATGTTGCTTTATCCGGGAATGCATTAGGTGAGCATGCCTTTTATGAAAGCTTTGAAGGTGCTACTTTCCCGCCTGCGGATTGGTCAACTGCAACAACTCCCTGGGAAATTTACACTACTTATGCTCATACCGGAACAAAAGCAGTAAAATCCGGTTTCTCATCAGGAACCTGGTGGTTGATGACTCCTACTCTTGCTATAGAAGATGGTGCCAATACCCTTACTTTCTGGTATCGGGATTACAGCGAGTCATCCGGTTGGGATTATCCTGATGAATATACCTATGTAATGCTTTCCACCATGGGTAATGCTCCTGAGAACTTTACCACTACTTTGTGGACAGGTGATTATCTAACCTTCACGACCACATGGCAGATGGCATCTATTGACTTAAGTGCCTATAACGGTCAGAATGTAGTTATTGCCTTCAAGAGTATTCACACTGGTGGTAACTATAGGATAATTGATGATGTAGCTGGTCCCAATCTCTATGTTCCCTCAGGTCCCCCTGATCCTGTGACTCTTGTTTATCCTGCCAATGGAGCTACAGGAATTCCACAAACCGGTTTTAACTTAACTTGGACAAGAGCTACTACCGGTGGTTTGCCTAATTACTATGCGGTCTATATGTCTCAAGATGAAGAGACAATTTATGACGATTATTATTGGGAGACCACAAATACCAGTTTCAATCCTGTAACCGAAGGCGGCATTACTTTCAATTATCTGGATCGCTGGTATTGGACAGTAGAAGCCGTAAACGATGATGGCAGCGCTGTTGTAGAACCGCCTTACTCTTTTGAAATTAGACAAGCTCCTACAGCAATAAGTACTTTCCCTTGGACAGAGAACTTTGATGCTGCTCTTACTCTGCCTACCGATTGGAGAA
>JAKPKF010000321.1 GCA_029553845.1 bacterium
CCCAAATATGCCTACATAGTCTTTCGTTTCGATCCAGACGCAACCATCACCACCAATTATGGGACCAAAAACAACATTCAGCTAGACAATGGCTCTGTAGGTCTCATACCTGCCGACGAACCAGCGGAAATCCTGGAATACTCCTTTAGATTGAGATTTACGACGACAGGCTTCATGGAAGGATTCAATCCCCACATCATAGGCCCAAGAGGCAGCTATCCAGATTCCCTTTTATTTTGGTTCTCCGATCCTCTGACCAAAAACGAAAAGACTCGTAGGCTGGCCTCGCTTCTACTTTCCGCTTTCCCGGAGCTGAAATACAAGACGAAGTGAAATATCGACGATTTAGACCACTATGGTTGAAGATTTAAGGCTAGGATTCAGGAATGATTTCTGGGGATAAGTTGGTATTGTCATATATTCTTGGAAAATGGGGAAAATTGCCGTTTGCTATGCTCTTTCATAAAGTACCAGGGATGTTATGGTGGACTTTATCTCGAACCAAATTGCAGTCTTGAAAGAAGAGCTAGAGTTCTTATAGCAATTCTATTGATTTATAGAGATTTACTCAAAGAAGATTTGGTTTGCATTTTGCAGTTATGCCAAAATCCTTTGAGCCTAGACTGTTTGTTTTTTCATTAGCCATTCTCTTGCATATTTACAAAACCGCATAGGCTCATCAGTTGCAAACCATTGAATGCCAATATCAAGAAGGCCAAATAGATCTTCCTTTTCAAAATGCCAAATAAAGACTTCTAGATCAATATTATATTCTCTTGTAATTTCTAATGCATTTCTTAGAAAGTCTTTATCTACAGTATATCTCCAACCTCCATCGGATTCTTTTTTATCAATAAGATGAATTTGTACCTGATCTAGGCTTCTCATTCCATTGGAGACAGTCTGATAAAATCTCTGTATTATTTCCTTTTCCGATCCACCTATCCATTGCATCAGAAGAGAATCTGGAATGATAGCTTTTATGGAGAGTAATTGTGAGATATCAGATGAGCACAAAATGCATCTCTTTTGCATTTTATGAGTCTCAAGGATATCAACGACCTTTCCTATATCAATCTTTTTTAGATCTAGATATAGATATAGCCTATCATTGTACTTCATTATGTTAAAAATATCAGTGAGCAGAGGTATCCTTTCTCCTTTATATTTTGGCGAAAAATAAATGCCAGAATCTAGATTCTTTATTTCATCGAAAGTTAGCAATTCTACAGGAATATCAGCTATTTTACCGCAAGCATCTGTTGTTCTCTTTATAGTATCATCATGGAGACATATTATATTTCCATCTTTTGTATTTCTTATATCTAATTCTGGTATTGCTCCTAAGCTCCACCCATATTTGCAAGCAGCGATTGTATTATCTGGCATTTCATAGCCGCCTCCACCCCTGTGTGCCTGGAAAAAAATCTTTTCATCAATACCAATGGGATTTAATTTCATTATTTGAATCCTTTCTCATATAAGCTAAGATTTGATATTATTTATGCTTTAATTCCTGTTGATGCAACACTTTCAATGAATTGCTTTTGAAATATTATGAATAGAATTAGTACTGGTACAGTTACAAAACAACATCCAGCCATCAGTTGGTTCCATGTAGTACCTCGATCGTCTGAAAAAGCTTTCAATGCTATTTGAACCAATCTTAGCTTGTCGTTATTTATAACAATTAATGGCCAAAGGGTACTATTTCATTCATCGATGAATGCAAGAAGACCTACGGTGATGGAAACTGATTTTGAAAGCGGAAGACCAATTGATATCATATATCTAAAGTTACTGCACCCATCTATATCAGCAGCATCTTCAAGTTCCTTAGGCAGAGTAAGAAAGAACTGTCTGAAAAGAAATATCGAAAATGCATTTGCCATTACAGGAACAATCAGTGCTAGATATGTATTGAGCCAGCCTAATTTGCTGACTATCATATATTTTGCTATCAATGTAGTTTCTTCCGGAATCATCATTGTACCAAGAATTGCTAGAAAAATGATTTTGGCGCCTTTGAATTTGAAGGTCAATGCATAACCTGCAAAAGCCGATAGAATTATTCTTAGTATAGGGACTAAAGTTGCTACTATGCTTGTGTTTATCAAATACCTCCACCAAGGGGTAGCAAGCCAGGCTTGCTTGAAATTAGTTAAGGAAAATCTGTCTGGCAGCAATGAAGGGGGGTAGCGGTAGATCTCAGTACTAGATTTGAATCCTGTTGATATCATCCAAAAAATGGGAAAATTATAGAGCAAGGCTAGCAGTAACAAGAATATGTATAAAATCATGCCTCCTAAAGTGATTTTCCTTTTCATCCAACCCTCCATTGCTATTGATAAAACACATTCTTTTCGTTTGTTCGCATCTGCACAGCAGTAAGCAGCAATACAAATAAGAAGAAGATTACTGAAAGAGCCGATGCGTATCCCATCCTAAAATTTTCAAAAGCTTCTTTGTAGATAAGCAAGACAAGTGTAGTTGTACTTTCTATAGGACCCCCGTTGGTGAAAACCAAGGGAG
>JAKPKF010000346.1 GCA_029553845.1 bacterium
AAAGAGTTTATTTTAGACAGTTTGGATATTAGTGTGCCGGGTTCATATGCGATAGATATATCTTTTTATTGCGATGATGATATAATTCATGTAGATGATACTATAAGCGTGGTTTATGATGTGAATAAGATAACGATGCCTTATGATAATATGTTCAGTACAGCTACAAATGATTATCAGATTACCAATAGTGGTAGTGTAGGTTGGGAATTAGATAATGCACCGGCAATTACTCCTATGTTTGGCACAGGCTCTTTGCACATGCCAAGCGATTCAGGAGAGACATCAACGCTTAGTTTTTATTCTATTAATATGCAGGGAAGCAGTCATCCGACTTTGGAATTTTGGTTTTCACAAGATAAATTGAATCCATCATTACAAGACAGAGTTGTAGTGAAGGTGTCAATTGATGAAGGTGTTAGTTTTATACCTTTACAAACAGTTTATCGTTATAGCGCATCAGCATTGACACCGCAATGGAGTTATTACAGTTTGGATCTGTTAAGTTATGCGGGAGAGACATGTTTAATCATAGCTTTTGAGGCTATCAGTGTCGGCGGAGGAGACATGTGGATAGATAGGATAAAGATAAGCTCCAACAATGAGATAGGAGTAACCGATTTGGGCATAGCGGATTTGAGTAAATTGATAGCTTGTGATTTATCGAACAAGCCTTTAAAGGCTACAATAAGTAATAATATCAATCAGGCGATAGATTTTACTGAGACACCTGTTACTCTTACCATAGAAGTTAGCGGAGCTGTTAATCAAGTATATACAAGTACAATAACAACGGGAAGCATAGCAGCTTACAGCCAGATGGAGTATGAAGTAGAGAGTAATTTTGATTATTCTACGGCAGGTACATATTATTTTAAAGCATATGTAAATAGCATTGACCAATTTCCGAATAATGATACCATAGTCAGTAGTTTAACGATAACTCCGGATGTAAAGATTGACTCTATAGTAGATATAGGTTGTGAGGCGCTAGGAGCGTTGGTATACAAAACAATATATATAAAGAATGAAGGAAATATATCGGCATCGAATATACCTTTGCGTCTTCAAATAGATGGTGGCAATGATATAACAGAGACGGCAACGATGAGTTTATTACCCGGTCAAGTTGTTATATATACATTTACTACACCCTATATAGTTCCGTCTAAGGCAACATATGATTTATCGATAATGACAGAGTTGAGTTGTGATGGAGTTAAAGATAATGATATGGTTGCTATAAATTGTTGTGTAACAGATCCTTTTATTAAAGTGAAAAAAATAATAGATCCTTTAACCACTCCTTGCGATAGTGCTAATACGAAGAAATATGCAGCTATAAGTTTAGAAAACACAAGCTCAAAAGCTATTACGAATCAGGTGGTTTATTTAGAAGTAGATGATAAAGCAGGGAATGTGGAAACAATAAAAGACACTATTCTTTATTTACCGGCAGGATTGACGAATTATCGATTTGTAAAACCTTACACGGTACCGGATTTAGAGGAAGGTGCATCTTATACCGTAACATCTTATGTGTATGCTCCTGCTTATGCTGTTAGTGTAGAAGCTTGTGTTACAACAGTCGGTATTCT
>JAKPKF010000361.1 GCA_029553845.1 bacterium
TGCAATGTTTGCTCCAAGAAGTATTATTGTAATTACCATGCCAAACTATATTATGACTACAAAGTATCTGAGAATAAGGCTCGCGACTTACGAATTATGCCCCGTAAGAAGAGCCACCTTGATCAAGAGGTGATTCTCAAGATCGATAAAATACTCACGCCGCTTATCTATCTTGGACAAAGCCTTCATCACATCTATGCCTCAGATGTAAATCTTCAGGTTCTCTGCTCAGAACGGACGCTTCGAAGGCTCGTCTATCGCCGTGAGTTAAGCGTGGGTCCAAGTTCGCTACGAAGATACGTCCGCTTTCCTCATCGTCTTCCTAAGAAAGAGAAACCCCTCACGATTCGCGACATCCGCTACATCATCGGACGGAAATATAGTGATTATCTTAACTATGTTAAATCCTATCGTGGAATCAGTCGCGTCGAATATGACTCATTAATCGGCAAGATTAACGACGTCTAGGCGATCCTCACCATCACTTTCGTTAAGTATGACTTTCAGTTCGGGCTCTTGATTAAGAAGGGCGACTCTTCTTCGACCCTCGAAGTTTTAAAGGGCTTATATAAAAAGGTGGGAGATAAGGCTCAAGAAATCTTCGCGGCCAATCTATGCGATAACGGCACGGAGTTCGCCCAGTTCTATGAGATCGAACGCTATGTCGGAAGGAGTTTTTATGCGACGCCGTATCGAAGTAGTGACAAGCCCCACTGCGAACGGGCTCACGAGTTTGTCCGCTACGTGTTTCCTAAGGGTAAGTCACTTAATAAGATCAGCCAAGAAACGCTCGACGAGGTGTTTAGTAACATCAACTCTTACATCCGAAAGTCCAAAGGCGACAAGACGCCTTATGACTTGGTGAGAGCAAGGTTTGGTAAGACGTTCTTAGATGCGATAAACATTCGAAGAATCAATAATAAAAAGGTCAAACTAACGCAATTAATTTGACCTTTACGCCGTAGACAAAGAAGACGTGGAATCTTTAACAAAACGATGTTGCGTTGAGATTGTCACCTAACGCCAATATAATTTTTCAAAATTGATTTCAGTTTTTCAAAAATTCTACCTCCCGTATTTTTGAGGTAGGCCCACCGGTACTCTCAAATACTATGTATTTGCAGACCGGGGGGGAGTCATTTTGCTAGAGAACAAGGAACAAAAAGAACAAGATTTTCTATAAAGTTCTAAAACGTGCTTTTAATTATCTCTACTGAATTAATTTACGATTTTCGAACAGTTATATATTTCTTGTTCCGCTTGTTCCTGTTCCTACTTTTTACGAATGAAGTATCGCTGTTTAGAATAAGGACCCATGACCTTAGTTTTACCAGATTTAACCCAGCCTGGTATCTGCGCCATTATCATAGATATTGCGTTAGATTCTTTATTGTTGAAGTCGGCCTTATCTTTATTGAAGCACTCCACCCAAATCTCTATTGGACTAATCTCTTCACGTTGATAGATGGCTGGACCAAATGTCACCTGAGGGTAATAGTTAGAATCAAACTCTTTATTAAAGTAGTATTGCCTATCCGCGATGGAACATTCATTCCAGTTATCAGGAAGAAGCTCATCTAGATACTTCTCCACTATGCCGGTCCTATCGTCATGCTCCATAGCATTGTTTTGATACTCTGCCGCTATTTCTAAGAACTTCTCATCAAGGAATAATGGTTCACCACTTACGTAGTAATGTCTAGCTTCTGCCCATAATTGTTCTTTGAATGTCTTATCGAACCTGAAGTTAGGAATTGTGTTGGTTGAGTTAATCTTAATAACCCAGAATCTTCGGTTACCAGTTAAGTCGCGAAGATAGCCTTGCTCCCCATTGACTGTAGCAAAGATAACGCACTTTCTTGGATGTCTTTCTACATGGTGACCATAAGAGGCACGATACTTATCATCGGTTGAGGAGATAAAACCTTTCACTTTTTCGATGTCCGCTTTCTTCATGCCAGCGAGTTCTTGAATCTCAACAATCCAAAATCCCTGTAACTTTTCTCCTGCTTTCTTGTTGTCATCCATATCGGATAGTTGAAGCGAGTCTGAGAAGTATTCTGAGTCCACTAGCGATTTAATAATTGTGGATTTACCAACACCTTGTTTACCATCTAGGACAATGATATTGTCAAATTTGATTCCTGGTTCATAGATGCGTGCTACTGCAGCGGCAAACCACTTTCTAGTTACCTCACGAGTGTAGTCGTTATCATCTGCATCAAGATATTTAATAAAGATGTTCTCTAATCGCTTAACGCCATCCCACTTAGGTAAGTTATCTAAATATTCTTTAACGGGGTTGAACGCTCTATCTTCAGTTACCTTAGCAAAGGCGTTTTCAAAGTTCCTATCACTAAAGTCACAATAATGACTGGCAACATAGATTTTAAGTTTAGATGTATCCGCATCTCTCCAAAACCTAGTAGATGTTGGCCTAAGCCATGGCACCTCTCCTCTTACTTCAGCAGTATCAGCGAGGATATTAAATGCGATGCCTTTAAGCTTTTCATCATTCTCTAAGATGATAACGAGGTTAGCAACTGTATTAGCGATATCGCCATCATCATTTGTCGCAAGCTTCTTAGTCCAACTAAAATCAATTTCTTCATCACCAAAGTCTTCCTTAATCGATTTAATGTTTTCTTCAGCGATTAAATTTTTGACCTTTTCATCATTTCTAGCGAAGTCCACCATCTTTTTAAAGGAAGGTTTATCATCGCCAAATAGATGAATACGGACAAGATTAAAGGCACTTAGAGTTTGCCCCACTGCTGGGTCATTAGCGTGATGAGAATAAAACAATTTATCATCATAATTAATCGCTCCCGCAACACTACTTGAAGGAATATATTTGTAGCGGTTTCCACCAGCTTCTTCATAAATATCACTTAAGAAAACGTCGATGGCTTCACTAATTGAATAGGCTCTATTGAAGACACCCACTATGCCATCCTTAGTTAATGGGTCGGCTTGTTTTCTTCCTGGTTTACCACTACTCACATGAGTCTCTTTTGCTTTTTTAGGAAGCGAAGTTAAATCATTCCAATTTGGATATTTTGCTAGAAAAGAGTCAGGATTTAATAGGTTTTGCTCAACTTTTCGATAAATGTAATTACCATCGCTTGGTGTTGAAGGCCAGTACATTAATTGATTAGTTGTGAAGCTAACAGGATCTACTTGTTCGATACCTATTTCATCAGCAAGCAACCTAGATATTGCGACATATTCATCGCCTTCTACATCTCTGCTTAAAGGGATAATTATTCTAAATCTAGGTGAGTCATCTCTATGCCCATGAGTGGAATATAGGCAACAAGTATATTCAAAGTGTTCTTCAAACCATTTCAAGAAATCTGGAGTGGCATCATCCAAATCTAAAGTGACTAAACTTCTATACTCCACATTGTTTTTAAGCCTTTGAGGAGTCTTAAGTTTGCCACCCACAAAGCCACCGTGATCTTTGGCTTCTTGTTTAGCATCTTTAACAAAGTGTTTATACTCCTCTACTGTTTCAGAGGTTCTAATTGTTTCACTTAATTTTTGGGAGAGTTGTTCCCAAGTGATTCTAGTATTTTTCCAGGTTTTGCTATTGGCTCTTTGTCCAACAGCGATTATTAAATCTCTCATAGGAATTAATCCTCCTTATCATCGTCTGCACCAATAGGAGTAGCATTAGCCCACTCCTCTGGTTCATTTTTTTTATCCATATATTCATACATGTATTTCTTAGGGTCGAAATCTTTACCGAATTTCATCACAAGGATATATTTGATAGCTTCAAAATCAGGTGGATAATACTTCTCGTCTTCAGTGACTTTAGTTTCAGTACCACCGATAGGATTCTTCCTCATCGCTTTTGAAGTTGTCTTTTCTTTATATCCCACCGCTTTTCTTTTAAGAGCGGAGAACAAATCATTTAAAAGCAAAGCTTCACCTTCTGAAATAGCTTGTTGAATTTCGGGATGTTTATTTTTAAGTTGTGTAAATGTCTGCTCAGTTATACCCAAGTCGCGACACATCTCTTTTTGCGTGTAGAAAGTAGCCGAAGCCGCTTTGATATAATCAAGCTTGGACTTTAGCACACCTGTCTTTTCCCACATTTGATATGTATCGAGTTTCTTAGCCATAGCACCTCCACAAATGGAGAGAGGTGCCTTAATGGCAAAGTGGTTAAATATTTTAAAGCACCACTCTCCAAATTAGATGTTATTACATCTAATCCACTTTTGAATAGGTAATGGCAGTATGCTATTTATTTGAGGACACTTGATCTTCACTTATTAGGCAATCGTCGGAATGTGTTTTAAGAACATTGATGATGAATTCTAATCCGTCGATGATTGTGTATAGTTCGGTATCTCCGCCAAGAACGATTTCAACACCTTCATCAGAATATTCCTTTCCAACTTTTTCGATTCTTATATCGGTACCACCAAGGTTTCTAATGCGAATAAAAGTTCTACAACCATGGCCACTATCACCACCTTGATAGCCAGTGGTGCCAGCTACTACTTCAAGTATGTTTGCATTATTAAGTTCTTTTTTAAAAATAGGGAACTCATATCTATCTACTTTAGTAGTGGAATAAGAGATGTTGTCATATTTAGATATTTCATGTTTCCATTCATCGCCGTGTTTGATTTGAAAGTAATCTCTAGGTAATTCGATAAAAGGATATTTGCATCCCATAGCTATGCATCCTCCCTCTCATCAAAGAACACCACTTCGTCACTAGTGATGATACTTCCATCAATTGTTTCGATAAGTCTTTTAACACCTGTGCCTAATAAGATTCCATCAAATAGCGCAAAATAGTTCTTTTGACAAAACAAAACGAATTCCATACAGACTCCAAAATACCATTGAAGAGTTCTTCCGCTTTCATTTCTCTTTTGAAAAATGAAGTCAATAACATCTACTTTTAAAGGGATAAGGACTTTCTTATTTTCAAGATAATCACCAAAAGCCACCAATCCATGGCGGATGCTTTTGTTACAGA
>JAKPKF010000370.1 GCA_029553845.1 bacterium
GCTATAGGTTTCCATAATTCTGGGTTAGATTTATAACGTTCAATTTCCAAGTCAATGGTCCATTTTAACATTGGTATTTCTTCTTCGGTAAAATCTGGATGTATAAATGTGTGCCATTGATCAGTTGGATACTTATCAGCAACTGCCATGAATAATTCCATGAAGTTATGGTACCGTGACCCAATGGTTGTGGCATGAGTCTCTTCATACGGAATGCACTTTTCAATATACTGCTTGCGATATTTTATCTGACAAGTCTTATGAAAAAGCACAACACGCGATTTACTCAAATAGTCATGTGCATCATCCCATTCGGATGTATTACTCATTGATAATACTATACGGCTAGTCATAAAAATGAATAGTAAAGCGATACAACCTTACTGTTTATTTTCGATAACGTCACGAGCACGCTTACCCGTTACATTGAAGAGACCGTCTGGATATTTGTCAGGGATCTTAGAACCCTCAACCCGTGCATAAAATGTCTTCTTGTTGTTTTCAAACTTGGACTCCGCATGAATAACAACATCAGTCTCTTCCATAACACTACCAATCCACTTAGGGATATCAACCTTCTTAGTAACAGTTCCATCATTATCAATAATTTCATCCTTCGTAGAATACATTGTATAAATGATACCCTTCTTGGCAATGTCTACAGACTTCATATGGATATCATCGATGTACTGACGACGTTCACGCCAAAGTGATCTATTTGCTATACCTTGATATGGCTTCAGGTTATTCTTGGAACGCATGACGAGTTCCATAATTCCACTCATAACTTCAGTACCATCGAACATTATCCAGTCAGGTGCAAATTTATCCTTAGACTGCTCAAGAATCGAAAGGATAAACGCATGGGTCTTAACAGATGAGTCAAGAAGCTTGGTATCATTTGACTTATCAAGAAACCTGATTGCATTAATAACTTTGATCTCAAGATTCCCAGACTTCACATATGGTGCATCCTTTGGTCGTGTTGACTTGTTATCAAAGGAGAAAACAAGGATCTTATCACCTTTTTCAGGAAGTCCATAGGAGATTGTAGTCTTACCATCATTCTTGTGACCATACACTGTGAAGATCTCTTTTTTCTCACCAGTGTCTTCGGACTCATCAAAATCAAAATCAAAATCCGAAGTGGTTTCCATCTTTGAATATGTCTCACCAATGTCCTTCGTATCATTCACTACTTTTATTTCAGGCTTGAATTGCTCCACAACCTCTTTGTTATCAATTT
>JAKPKF010000393.1 GCA_029553845.1 bacterium
GAGGCGCATCTTGTAATTTAGCTATATTCTTTTCTTTAGTATTAGCTTCTAGCTAAAAGCCAGCATCTTATGCATCTTCTTGAGGTTGTATCCAATGCACATCAGTTTGAATTCTCCTTTGACCTTCTTAAGTGACCTCAGGAAGAAATGCCGGTAACCCAGATTGTATTTCAGATGTCCAAAGAAGGGTTCTGTTGTCCACAGACGTTGCAGGTATTTATTACGCCCGATTTCAGTCTCAAGCCTTTTTCTCATCTCAAGTAACAATGCCTTGCGGTCTTCTATGGTAATGGTACGGTATTTCTGTCTGGAACAAAGTGACTTTTTAGGGCAGGCGGGACAATCTTTGGCTTTATAGATTTTCACCTGAAACTTCCGGTAGGAACGTTCTTCTCTACGTATCTTATAGAGGTTGAGTAACTTGCCTTCTGGACAGAGAAAGATATCTTTTTGGGAGTCATAGGTAAAATGGTCCTGATGATAGGGCTTGTCCTGGGCATTGCCCTTTCTGATATTCTGGTCAGGGATATAGCCGATTTTGTGGTTTTTGTCCAGATATTCATAATTGTCATAACTGGAATAGCCGGCATCAGCAGCTACCTCTAGAATGGGTTGACCCAAGTTTTGTTCAGTGGCCTCTACCATTACAGATAAGGCTTTACGATCTGAGGGTTCAGCAAGGACTTCGTGAGCCAGGATAAACTGTTCTTTGCTTAAGACAGCCTGACAGTTGTAATTGGTATCAATACGATAATGGCCATCTTTCATGAATCTGGCATCCGGGTCGGTCAGGTTGATCTTCTCTTTTTCATCTTTGAATTTTTCCATGATTTGTTGGATCTTGTCTTTTAGCTTTTGTTGGTCCTGGATTTGGCGAGGCAGTTCATCCCCGCGTTTATCTTTAAATACCTGGTCTTCTTTGCTGTCGGTAGCTTCAGCTTCGGATAGAATCTGTTTGATCTTCTCATCGATGCTGGTCAGCCATTTCTGGTATTCCTCCTTGGTCTTGGTTCGGCGGTTGGCGGCATTGGCTCTGATTTTCGTACCATCGATATTGATCTGTCCTACTAAGATCAAGCCTAATTCTCGGCACATGCGTAAGATAGCAACAAAGTAGGAGGAAATTTGTGTCAGATGATTCTTCCGGAAATCATTGATGGTGCGGAAGTCCGGATGATACATCTGAGCCAGGTAGATGTAGGCCGTATCGGTTTCACATTTGGCAGCTATTTTTCTTCCGCTTCTTACCCCTGTGGCATAACCATAGAAGAGGAGTTTGATCAGTATCTTGGGAGGATAGGTATTCTGTCCCAGGGGAGAATAGGTATCTTCAATCGATCTGGTATCAAGTTCTTCTATGATATGATGGATGAGTTAAGACAGGTGATTCTGGGGGACGTATTCATCAATGGTTCTGGGAAACAGCATGACCTGATCTTTTCGGTAAGGCTTGAATTTAGGCATCTTTGGACCTCCTTGAGTGTATAATCTATTATACCAAAAATGCCTATTTATTTCCTGCTTTTCTTGATATGATTAGGTTATTCTCGGTCAGCCTGTCAACATTTGACATTCATCTTATTTTTAAAGCAGTACTAACCTTTTCTGTTATAATTTTTATCTCTTCATCGTTTTTATAGTTATTCGCAAACCGCCTCACAGCTTGAGAAACTGCAGAGTAATCCATATCAAATAATTCTCCTATCTGAGTAAGTTTCAGTGGAGTTAGATCTTTAATTAAATAAAGAGCTAAGTAACGATAAATATTGCCTCTTTTTTTATTCATTAATTCCTTTTTATCTAATCGTGCTATCCTGCAAATATTCTCTATAATTTCATGAGCATTGTATGAAGGCTTGGAGCAAATAAACGGTATTTCCCTTAACACGCTTTTCTCTTCAATTTTTGATTTAATTTTTTGTATAAAATTTTCATTCCCCAAAGCTATTCCCTGAAAATTTTCTTTTAGTGGATCTTCCATTAACTGGTTATTCTCCATGTATTTCTTGTATTGTTTAATTGCTATATCTAAATCATTAGAAAAGAGGCTTAAGACTAAAGTTAAATCTATATTATCAATTTGAGGCTTTCTTAAATTGAGATAATCTAAGTAACTGCTCCAGGAATAATTCTCCAATTTGTTAATTATTCCAGCCCTAAATGGGTTTAAATGAATATAGGCGGAAAGTGTTAGTGCATAGCTATCTGCATCAACAAGAATAGACTTAAACCGGCCTTGAAATATTGATCCATTAAGCTGATGGCGGGTTCTAAACCAATTAGCATAAGAGGCATTAAGATAGTGAAGAGCCTGAGAAATATTAGGGGAGGCTGTCTTTAAAAATAGATGATAGTGGTTATCCATTAGGCAATAGGCGTAGCAGAAAATAGTATACCTTTTGAGAGTATTATCCAATTTACGGATAAAAACATTTCTATCCTTATCATCATAGAAAATACTCTCTTTACGATGACCTCGAGCAGTTATATGGTAAAAGGCATTTTCATAAGCTATTCTTAATGGTCTAGCCATATTAATAATTTATCAGAAATGTTAAGTTATGTCAAATGTTGAGACCTGACCCCAAGAGTTACCCTAGGTTTTAGTTCATTCTAGAAGGTTGAGCTCAGAAAGATGTATTAGAATAATAAAATTAAAAGCAAAACCCCATCGATAATCTACCGGTGGGGTTTTGTTTAGTTGTAATCAACAGAGTATTTTCCTCTGTTTTATTTATTTTTTAATAGGGTTTCGGTAATCCGTCTCCGTAGATACCACCATAACCCTTTTGCCCTAATGTAGCCTGGTGTAGCCACCATCCATTTGGAAAATTATTAGGAATTCCCCCAGATTGTCCTACCTTGGGATAAGCATCGCAAATAAAAATTCCCTCTTCAGGCCACTCCCAACCATCATCAACAGGCACTGTAATGATTCTTCTATCTAATCCTTTTCCAGGTTCGTTAATTATATGTGTTGGTGTACCAGGAATTGGTGATGATGATTGTGAATACACTTTCAGATAAGGTCTAAAGAAAAGCCCCTGTCCATGCATACCTGAATAAGGATCATAACCCGAAAAGTCATACGGAATTGGGTCTTTAAATACAATAGTTAGGGTTGCAGCAACATTTGAATTTTTAAAGGGTATTGATGGCTTTAAAGGCTTGTCATAATCAAACTCCCAGGTATTGGAATGGTTATGATTATCTGGAAAAGCTTGTCTAGCCCATGGTATAACCCTTAGATCCAGAGGATTAGCTGGATTATAGTTTCCTGATGAACCTGAATAGGAACCGCCGGTAATAACTAAATTGTAAGTTGCTGAATTACCACCACTAATTTTAAAAACTCCAGCAGGAATGTAGAACCAGAAGGATCCATTATTTCCCGCACCTCTAGCTTTGGGGGCAAAGGTAAACTCGATCTTTTTCAATTTTGCATCTGCGCCTGCTACTATTTTCGTTAAGCTTGTAGTAATATCCAAAATAAAATCATTATAGTCAAAATCGGATTCTTTTGTAGAAGGTAAATCCTCAAAGCCAACAGTAACATTACCGCCATCGTAGAATTCTTCTAGACGAAAAACAGCAGTTACAGTTACATCTTTGGCTGGCATAGTAAAGCTAGTGTTTTTATTATCAGGATTACCAATGGTCCCCCCTGTTGCAATCCAATACAAAAATTCATATTCTCCTGATTCTGTAGCTGTAATGTTTACTTCTTCCCCAGCACTATATTCGTAAGGACCCCCTATAGCTGGATCAGTAGTCCCACTGCCATTTGGTGAAACTGCCATATATAGCTTATATTTAGGAATGCACACCCTGTCGACCTTCTCATCATCACTGTCGGATACATCCTGACCCTGCGGCCCTTTACCTGTGGCAGTAGCCGTATTGGTAAAGCTACCAGCATTAAGGTCACCCTGTTTGATTTTATATGTAGCCTCATAAGTCCAGGTTTCACCGACA
>JAKPKF010000395.1 GCA_029553845.1 bacterium
TTGTCTCGGAGATTGGCGCGGCGTTGTTTCCATAAGGGATTTGGTTATACTATAAATGAAAAATCTCCATGTATACTAGAATTTCCAAATTTTAAACTCTTGACACCTTATGTATACTAGAACCATGAATATTATTACCGAACTCCGCGCTAGTGCGGGTCTTTCTCAACAAGAATTAGCTGCTTTGGCAGATATAACTAGAAGATACATTATCTCATTAGAGAAAGGTATCCCTAATTCAGTGCCAATCCGTGTTCTAGAGGTCCTATCGGAGGGTACCGGAGTGACCCCCGATTCCATATGCAAAGAATATTCAAAATCCAAAGAGATGAAAATTGAGCATTATATTGATCTTGTAAATGACGCATTACAGTTAAGCGACCGTAATGACATTATTAAGATGGACATGACAGATTTTCGTTACCATCTAGAAGATCTAACTAGTCTAAGTATGACACAGATTAAGTTCTGTGAGTATTTTGGTATTAATCCGGCGGCACTCTCTATTTACGAACGTGGGGCCTGTAGGACTATGCCAAAAGAAATTCTTGAAGTTTTTATAAAATTAGGTTTTTCTCTAGAACAGGCTGGGAGTATTAATGTCAATACCTGCGTTCAGTAATAAATTAGTACCTAAGCCTAGGGAACCTAAATTAATACCGCCGCCTATTAAAACTAGTGTAGAAACTTTTGATAGAATTACAGAAGCGGCTACACTTTTTTACCAGAAATTAAATGGGAGTCGGCTGCCTAGTATTCAGGAATTAGCAGTCTATACTGGCCTGTCGGAAAAGAAAATAGTAAGTGTTGTTACGTCACATCAATTTTTAGTTAGAATGAGCCAACGAGGGATAACCTGGTCAAGTAAGAAAAGAATACTAGAGGAACTGACGCCGGAGCAAGTAGCAGCAATAACAGTTATTACAGACCCAACGCTAAAATTAGATCTTAGAGCAAGATTAAAGCGTGCTGGTATACCGTACTCAGTTTATAGAAACTGGTTACGTAACCCAGCATTTTCACAGGTAGTTAAATCGACAGCAGAAATGACGTTAGAAGATCACTTACCAGACTTCCACACTAAAATTGTAGAGCGTGGTTTAAGTGGCGATCTTAATGCTATTAAGTTCGCATATGAGTTGACTGGTAGACATGACCCCGCAAAACAACAAATGGTTGACCTTAACAGAATGGTCATGCTACTATTAGAAGTGATTACGAAATATATTCGTGATCCACAGGTACTGACACAGATTAATAATGATGTGGACTTAATTCTAAAAGGTAAGACACCTGCGGCTATTGACATGCTTCCAGCTAATTATGTATTGCCTGGCGAATTAAAAGAGTCTGAGGTAGAATTACCACCTATTGGCTTCTTTGAATGGGAGACAGATGAGCACTAACCACGCTAGAATCGCTGCAATATTACTTGCAGGCGATGGAGGTCCGGGAGAAGGTGGGGATGACGTAGTAAATGTTACTACACAGATATCTAATAACTTCTCACTACTTGCAGATTTATCTGGAGTGGTAAGATTTACTACTCTTGCTGGAAAACCTGTTTCTAATAACTTTGCTGGAAAGATTGCTCAAGAAATAGATACTGGTAATCTTTTTATCTATGATGGGGCACAGTGGCAAATTTTACAAGGTACTACACACGTATGTACTAGTGGGACAAGACCATCAGGGGCTTCCTACACACTCTATAACGGTCTTAAGATTTTTGAGACTGATACTAAAATAGAAAGAGTATACAATACTACACTTTCTCGCTGGCAATGGATTAGTGGTTCTAAAGAAATGCGTAAAATTTCTTTACCGCTAAAGGCTGGTACCATTGGCTCTTATGTAACTTTTCCTATAGTAGCAGGAGGTACAGTAGTAGCACAGACTAATGATCCAGATTCTGTTTTTAGTATTGATACAACTGCAAGTGCTGAAGGTATTAAAGTCAGAGATGCCGGTTTTTATAGAGCTTCTATATATGTTACTAGTAGTATAAATAACGCTGATGCACTATGTACAGTTTTTGTTGGAGGCTCTGCTATATTCGTATCTTATAAATTTGGTCCCTCTGGAGCTATTTTAGGCGCTTCTATCCCATTAAAAGCTGATATTAATGATGTTTTTATTCCTAAAATTTACACATATTCAGGAGCACCGACCTTTAATGGTTGGATGACTGTAGAAAAAATAAGCGAGGTTTAATAATGGAAATTAATGAAGTAGATGTTCCTCGTGAGGAATTAGAAATAGTACCTGATTTACCTACAGAGGACTGGAATCCAGAAGGATATGTTATTCCTGATTATGACGATTCAGGTGATTTTTATTGGTCCTGTCGGCGCAAAGATAGGGGATAAAAATGTTTAGTCTATGGATACCCGGCGCTACTATTGTTCCCTGTTCTTTAGATGGTGGATCAATGATGGACACCGGGGAAAAATATGCTACCATACATACATATGAATCTAAAGGTTATGGTCTAAGTGCAGTAGAAGGCGCTAGAAGATTAGTAGCCGCAGGGCATGGATGCACAGGTACTTTTAATCCAGTAACTGGTGAAATAGCCCAGATGGTCCCTGCTAATCGTGCTTCTAGAACACTAGTTAATGTATCCGGTGGAGTTCAAACTAACCGTGCTGGAAGTTTTCACGCACAGTTTGAAGTAATTGGGGATGCTGCTAGACCTTGGACACAGGATTTAACAGATGCTGGCAAAATTGGTTTAGCCAGAATTATCGAGTGGTTAGACAGTTGGGGAGTTCCTAGAGTATGGCCCGCTGGGCCACCAAATCCATTCCCAGCAGGACCTTTACAGGCTTTTGCGCCGGGACCTTCTGGTTACTATGGACACAGTCAATGGAAAGAAAATGCTAATGGACATGGTGATCCAGGTGCAATAAATACTACCGTTTTCTTTGGTGGTTCGCCAATAATTCTTCCTACTCCAGTTCCTACTCCACCAGTTCCTGTCCCGGGAGAGAGACCTCCAACACAAGGTTATCATGGTTGGGTGTGTATCTCTAAAATGAAGCGCGGTACTAGAAATTCTGAAAGTGTTAGACATTTACAGAAAGCACTAAGAGACTATCCTGGAATTAGAACTATTGCTTTAAGTCCTTCTGGTATAGATGGTATATACGGTAGAGAGACTGAGGCTATGGTTAAACTAGTCTATGATACTTTCCATCTCTGGCAGCCGTTTTTTGGATGGAATAAAGGTAATCCTGCTGCTCCTGGTCCTAAGTTACTAGCAAAACTAGGATTAAGAGTAATCAATAAGTAAGTCATATAGTTTAGTGGGCGTAGTCACTTAGATTACGCCCACTAAACGTACTAAAAGGATCAAAATGGATAAGGATAAGCCTTCTTCAAAAGAAGTATCGCTATTTCATACTAACTCAGACGTAGATGGTAGTTCAAAGTCATTGCACCATACTCTTGGGTCAAATAGAGGACAGGCTTCTCCCGGTGACCATACTCATGATGGGGGAACTTCTAAATTACTTTTAGAAGGAATATCTGTTACAGGTAGTCGATCTGGCGGTGGAGCGTTATTAAGCGTTATATCTATTTTAACTTCATTGGGGGCTACAGATGCCACCACGGCGTAGAACAACTGGGCTAATTCCCACTCTTGATCCTAATGATGCGTTAGAAAAATTACAGGAAGGAATTAAGGCACAAATATCTAGACCTAATATTTATGCCTATAAGCCACATGATAAGCAATTTGCTTTTCATAAGTCAACTAAGCATATTGTTTTATATATTGGCGGTAACCGCTCTGGTAAGACAGTTGGCGGGGCTGTAGAAACTGTCTATAGGTTAACTGGTAGGCATCCATATAAAAAAGTTCCTGATTGTCCAGTTCGCGGACGCGCTGTAGCAGTCGACTTTAATTATGGTGTCGATATGATTATGATACCTCAACTAAGTCAATTTATGCCGCCAAGTTATCTTATTAATGGCAGTTGGGAAGATAGTTATGATAAGGAGCATAGAGTTCTAACTCTTGCCAATAAATCTTTTCTTGAATTTAGATCATACGATCAGGACTTAGAGAAATTTGCCGGCACCTCTAGACATTTTACTTGGTATGATGAGGAACCACCTAAGCATATTTATAATGAGTGTCAGGCTCGTTTAATTGATACTAATGGCGATGCTTATTTAACTATGACACCTGTAGAAGGTATGTCATGGATATTTGATGATATTTATACGCCCGGTAAAAATGGGAGTAACGACATTGAGATTATTGAAATTGAAATGTCAGAGAATCCATATATTTCTAAAGAATCTTCTAGAAGGTATTTAGCAAGTCTAGACCCAGAGGAAAGAAAAGCCCGTGAGCGCGGAGAATTCGTTGCTATGGGCGGTAAAGTATTTAAAAACTTCAGTAAAGATATACATATTATACCTCCTGTAGTTCCTCCTAAAGACTGGGAATGGTATGTATCTTTAGATCATGGATATAATAATCCTACAGCAATGTTATGGCACGCTGTAAGTAAAGATAATCGTATTATTACATTTGCTGAGCACTATAAATCTGAGATGACAGTTCCAGAGCACGCTCAAATTTTTCATTTAAGAAATGCTGGATTTGAAAGAATACCTGACTTCGTAGTAGGCGATCCTGCTATGTCTCAGCGTAGCGGAATTACTGGTACATCTATATTTCAAGAATATGCTGATAGAGGCATTTATATTTCTCCTGCAAATAATGATGTAGATAGCGGAATTAACCGTATGTTACAATATCTACGCGGAGATAAACCTAGATGGCAGATAACTGAAAATTGTGTATCTTTAATAGGAGAAATGCAAAAACTTAGATGGGCAACCTTTAACTCTAGAAAACTTCAGTATGAAAAAAATAGACAAGAAAAGATCCATAAAAAAGACGATCACGCTTGTGATTCAGCGCGTTATTTATTTAGTTTTATGCCAGACTTAACTCCTAGCGATATTGATCCTATATCATTAACAGATAACAATATTTTAAATGCTCCTAGAGCATTTAGATCTTGGGACGAAATAATAGCACCGGCTAATAGTGGAGCAGTTACGGTTTCTATTAATAAACCATTAGAAGGTATAACTAATTGGCAGACAACATTAGCCGCTGAACTTTATGAAAATGAGTAGACAAAGGTTGTTATACTACTTATATCCACGCATAGGGCGTGTACTAGGAGACCAAAATGACACAGCAGTTATTTAATCCAAATGATTCAATTACTGGTCGCGACGGCGGACCTTATCTCGACGAAGAAGAAGCGAGAGAGGCTGAAATAAGACGTGCTCGCGTAGAAGGGCGTGAACCCGATCTAGAAAAACCTCCGGCTACTGCCGGTATTCCTTTAGTAACCTCGTCTGAACTACTTTCAACTGCTACAATAAATAATATTCCGTCTCAAGATGGTGTTGTTGGCGCTTCTGATCTTCTTATTAAAGGTGCTGTAGATGATCCTAATGTTCTTCTACAGCCTCGTGGTGAGAGAGATGTTGAAGCACTTAGAGATGCAGACCCTATTGACGAAGGTACAGTTGATCCTACAGTAGATGGTGGAGAGTCTCTTTCTGATCTAGGTAAAGAACTAACTACAGACGAGGCTAAAACAACCACTAAAACAACCAAGGCTTAATCATGACTCATTCTCCTGTGCTAGAGCGTTTTCAATTACTAGATAAGCCTATTGCCGCTCCAGCTAAATGCGCTATATGTGGTTCAGTATCTAAACCAGTTATTGATTTTAACTTTAATCTTGATTGGTATGGTGCAGTTTATTTTTGTGTTGAGTGTATGCAAGCAGCGGCTAGGGCTATTGGTCTAGTTTCTATAAAAGAATATACTGCTCTAGCACAGGAGAATGCTGATATAATTATTAAGTTCTGTGAAGAAAATGGCTTTGTAATTGTTACTAGGGAGCAGTATGAGCAGTATAAGTCTTTTATTGGTTTTCTCGCTACTAGCGTTAGTGCTATTGCTAATAGTTTTCCTATTCCTGTGGAAACTGTTGATGAGCCACAAAGAGCAAATAGAGCAACTGAACCAACAAACGAGTCAGAACCAATTAAAGACGACTCAGTTAATAGTGGAACAATTATCGAAAGCCTTGGCGATGCTGGGGACAAAGGACCCGTTAGCATTTCAGACAGTTCAACTAGCAACTTTATCTTTGAATGATAATCCAGTGGATCAATCTGATAGTGCAGAAGCCGAAAGATTTATAAATAATTACGGCCCTGTAGGTTACACAATGGATCCATTCGAGTTCGACTTATTAGAGACAGAGCACCTAAACGATGGCTCCCCAAGGTAGTATTAAAAATCCAGTAGAGGCTTTACGTAGACAAAGAGAACTAACTGAATTAGCCTCCTGGGTTAAATCTCAATATGATAA
>JAKPKF010000400.1 GCA_029553845.1 bacterium
GTCTATTTTAGACAGAGCGTTAATACTTACATACAGAGAGAAAGGAATAACATTCGACCCAGCTACACAAACAAAAAAACCTCCTCTACTTGAAGATCTCTATAAAGTCCTAAAGGGAATGGCTGAAACCGAAGCACACGACCTTTCAAAAAGAATGGAGAAATATATCATAGGAAGTGCAGCAGGAGTATTTAACGAAGAAAGTAATTTTGAAATCAACAATCCGTTCACTGTCTTTAGTGTAAGAGATTTACAGGAAGAACTAAAACCCTTAGCTATGTACCTTATGCTCGACTTCATATGGACAAGAATTAGAAAAGATATTAAACGAAGACTCCTCATAGTAGACGAGGCTTGGTATATGATGCAGAGTCCTGATTCTGCAAGCTTTATGTACTCAATTGCAAAAAGAGCTAGAAAATACTATCTAGGACTCACAACAATAACTCAGGACGTCACTGACTTCCTAAACAACGATATGGGGAAAGCAATAATCTCAAACTCCTCACTTCAGGTCCTAATGAAACAGAGTCCATCTGCTGTAGAAAAATTACAACAAGTATTTAATCTTTCCGACGGAGAGCGAAACTACCTTCTTAACTGTGATCGTGGGCAGGGCCTCTTCTTCGCAGGTTCCAACCATGTTGGTATACAGATACTCTCTAGTCAAGCAGAACACGAACTTGTAACTTCAGATCCTAAAGATTTGGAAAGAAAGAAGAGTATGCAGGGAATGACAGATACTAGGGGTCTTGAAGAAATGTCTCAAATATATGAGCCACCAACACAACAATCCTCTTCAGGAGATATGGAGAATGTTCAAAGACAAGACCAAATAATTCAGGATGCAATACAAAAAAGGATGAAAGATGAAACAATAATAAAGGATGAAAGAGAAAGATATAGAAAAGAGTTGGAAGAAAAAATAAAAGAGGAGGAGAAATTACTTAATCCGCAGAAGTTAAAAAACCAGCAAAGTTTTCTAGAGGAATTAAAGCAAGATACCCTCTCTGGACAGGTAATCCAATCTAGACAGGATATACAAAAAGATAAACAACATCTTACTCCTCAAGGTTTAGTTGAAAGCTATCAGAATAATGGACAAAAACAAACAGTTTAATATTGTTAACGAAAATAATTACCTTGTAACAAAGGGAGTTGAAGTCTCTTCAATCTCCACTAACAAACTTACTTCCGACTTGGATCAATTAAATAAGGCAGAAGAAAAAACAAACTACAAAGCAAACATTGCAAAGGGTGTTAAAGATCCCCTTGTATATAGAGCTATGAGTGCACTGAGATTGGCAAATCCATTCAAGGGATATTAGTTAAGAGGACCCTGATCTATATTCAAAAATTGTTTTAAATTTTCCTGTGTTACTACAACTGGAATCTGTTTACCCTCTATGATTATTCTGGCCGCTCTTCTAGCTATTGTGGCAATATTTCTTTCCAATTGTCTAATACCAGCATCAAAACCAACAGGCCTTATTATCATAGGCCATACATTATCATCTATTTGAAGATATTCACCTGAAATTTGAAGAGATTGTAAAATTTTAGGAAGAAGATATCTCTTTGCAATTATCTCTTTCTCTTCATCACTATAACTTGTAAACCTAATAATCTCTACCCTATCTAGTAGTGCTGCAGATAATCCTCCAAGATTGTTTGCAGTACAGATAAAGAACACATTAGATAAATCTATTGGATAATCTACATAATGATCTACAAAATTACCATTCTGTTCTGGGTCTAATATCTCAAGCAGTGCTGCCATTACATCATTAAGAAGACCTGCATTGCCACTTGCTTTCTCTATCTCGTCTAGAAGAATCACTGGATTCATAGTCCCACATCTAATTATGGATTTAACAATCTGTCCTGGCTCAGAATCTATTGCATATCTTGGAGTACCCCTAAGAGTTCTCACATCACCAATAGCACCAAGAGAGATTCTTGCAAACTTTCTCCCCATAGCATTAGCAATTGATTCAGCAATGGATGTTTTACCTACACCTTGTAAACCTATAAATAGAAATACTGGTGCTTTAGAATTAGGTTTGAGAGCAACAGTTGGTTGAGGTCTGTAAGACATATCTGTAGCAACTTGGGTGGGAATTCTGTTCCTTTGCATATTCTCA
>JAKPKF010000413.1 GCA_029553845.1 bacterium
GTTGAAAATTGTGTATCATGCCCAGAACACCAAAGGAAGTCATCAGATATATTTCACTGTGGTATGCTTGGTATGGATCTCTATTATCGGGATATCAGTGATGTGACTACATTTCCAAAGGTATGTAGTTTAACAATTGGTAGTTTAATTAAAGTATAAAGGTAGACCCTAATGAAATACTATGAGGCGAAGCGTTATGTGGAAGGTAAATTATTGTAAAGATATAGTTACTGATCGTGATGTTGAAGTTATGGAAATGCTTGAGTGGTTTAAACTCATGGAACAACAAGGTGTATTGTATGATAAGTTTCATGAATGTAACTTTAACATAAGCAAGTATGCAAAGTGGAGAGAGCATGCTTAATAAGATTGTACTTGAACGAGAAGGCAATTGTATCTATACACGTTGCTCATTCTGTGATGGATATGTACCTGTTGATTTTGAACCACTTCATAATGAGGGTATGGTTAGGATCAAAGGCAAATGTAAAAAGTGTACAAGTTATATCCAGATCAGGACACAGCGCTATAACGTGGTAACAAACTGGGTTCCTTAAATTAATAAAACTTTCCACAAACGTTATATACAAGTGTGTTCCATATATAGCATCATGGCCAAAATGATTGAAGATAACCAAGACTTTATCAAGGCTTGGGAAAAGAAGAAAAAGGAATCAGATGCACTCCATAGTAAGGCAGCCAAAAAGATCAAAAATATGTGTGTCTTTGCAAAGAACAAACTCACTGGACAGTAAGGTGTGAACATGTTTCACAAACTATTTTTAACGCTACTTATATGCTGTTTCATGGTTATGCCTATCCTTGGTGGATCCACGACAACAGTATATGCAAGTGGCGGAAGCATGACATATAGTCATACTGTGTCAATAGAACGTGCTGATGGTGGATTAAAATACCCAGTATTTGGTGCCAATAACACCGGTAGTCCTTATACGTATGATGGGAGTCAGACAAGTGTGTTAACCCTTGGTAGATCATCTATGAAGCGCGAATCCAAGGTTGATACCACTGATAGTAACTTTTATGCTGCACAGGGATCTGTTGCTGGAGATTACATGATCAATGCCGAAGATACTGCAGGCATGTTGAATATCCAGCCTAATGAACCTGAACAAATGTGTGACAGTGAAGGATTCCTTGCAGGATCTGGCGCAACTGGTTCATACCCAATGAGTGAATCGTATGAAGGACGTACAGGTGTCATCATTCATGGTGGCGGTGCATATGAAAGTGAAGTTGGTCTAAATGATGG
>JAKPKF010000415.1 GCA_029553845.1 bacterium
TCTGGTGGAATAGGAGAAGTATGAAACTTTCTTTTTCCAATTAAGGATTCAGGTAGTGCATATAAGAATCTTGTTGTTAAACCTTTACCTTCAAATGTAGAATTGCTTATAAGTTGAGACAATACTGAAGGTTGCACTGAAAGAAGTATGGTTAGTGCAGGCTTTTGAATTAGCTCCGATGGACGTCCAATTCTATCAACTCTAATTGTGTCTCCTGAATATCCTTTTAAGAACACATCGATATTCACACTCTTGTTATACATCCCAGCAAGAACATCAAAGATACCACCTTCAGTTGATATAATCGCAGTCTTGCCATCTGAATCAGATAGAATAGATGTTAGCTTTTCAGTTGTAATGTCATCAACATATAATTTTTTAGGCTTTTCCTCTTTAAAGTTAGCTACCTTCTCAGCTATGTCAGTTAGATCAGTTTCTGATGCTTTACCTTTAGCATATTGAGTTTCAATAGTTTTCTTTTTACTTTCTAAAGCTGATTTACGCATACGAGAAGCCTCAAATCTTCCTGCATTTGTATTGTTATAATTGAGTTCATATTCGTTAACTGGTCTAGTCATAAAACTGATGATAGCTGATTTTCTTTCACTAGGCTCAGCAATAATTAATGTGTAAAGATTAACTGGCTCATTCCAGTCGGCTTTACCATCAATACGATATCTACCTTGCATACAAAGTGACATAATAGCTAAGGAAGCAGTAGCAGCCATATCAACTGGCGTTTGTGTAGTCTCAGCTACAGCAACTACATAATCTTTTATGATTTTAGGTAATGCATCTACAGGGAATTTAGGTAGCGTAGGCTTTTCAAAAGGGATAGGTGTATCCCATTTGATTTCAGCTGGTTTATTGTATTCTTCAGGTTTTGTATAATTAGGATTAGTAACAACTTTATTCTTATAGAATTTAGCAGCACTCTTCCAAATAAGATTTAGTTCATCATTCTCTAGTGGTGGATTACATTTGTTAGCTGCCTCTCTATACTTTGATTTAGATTCATCACTAATTCCATA
>JAKPKF010000435.1 GCA_029553845.1 bacterium
CTATCACCCACCATTAGGCAACTTATGATTTCTGTCAGTTTCTAACTGGTGTAGCCGTTCACTTAGGTTATCTACCAATAGAAATGAATTAGAATTGTATCCTTATTCTACAAGTTAATAGTCAAATCTCAAACTGGTTTCCTAATTATCTATGATTTAGATTCCTTAGATTTGAGTAAGCATGCTTGGGAACAGCGTAAGGTTGGAGAATTACTCATAGAGCGGAACGAACAAGCACCAATGAGTGACGATTATCCTCTTATGGCATTTGTTGCAAATGAAGGCGTTTCTCCAAAGGGAGAACGATACGATCGTAGTTCCTTGGTTTCCGACACAGAAAACAAGTTATATAAAAGAACAGACTTTGGAGACTTCATTTATAGTTCAAACAATCTTGAGACCGGTTCAATAGGGTTAAATAAATATGGGAAAGCCTCAATTTCTCCTGTGTATAGTATTTTTCAACCCACCGCAATAGCTGATTCAGATTTTTTGGGGCGACGTTTAGTCCGCAAAGATTTTACCAATGCAATGATCAAATGGCGTCAGGGTGTCATATATGGACAGTGGAGAATTCACGAATCAGATTTTGTTAAAATTGATGTTCCTGTGCCGTCAGTAGATGAGCAGCAAAAAATTGGTCTATTACTTGACAGTTTAGATTCTCTTATCACCCTTCATCAGCGTAAGTACTTAATGCTTAGTTTAATCCTGAAAGTAATCGCATTACTTGATCAATATCTTTATTTTCCAACTCATGAATTATGTGTAGATAGGTCTTTTGTGTTGTTGTCATACTTGCATGGCCGAGTCTCCTGGCCACACTTGCAATAGAAACCCCAGAAAAGAGCAACAACGAAGCGTGAGTATGTCTTAGTCCATGAATTGTTATCTGGGGTAAGTTTAATCTTTTACAATGTCTAGTTAATGTATGGTTTATCGTCGAGTTATAAGTTTTATCTTCAACGAATATAGGTTTGTCCAAGTCTTTGTCCTTAAGAAGCCCGGCAAATTGCGTTACTGTTCTCCAATCAATTTGAACTTTCCTCATTGATGATTTATTCTTGGTTTCTTGAAATCCTCCTTCTCCTTTGTAGTCCCAGGTTTTGTTGATAGATATTGTTTGGTTTGCATAATCAAAGTCTTTTGGTGTTAACCCTAAAGCTTCAGAAAATCTTATACCAGTTTTAGCTATAACGAGAATTAACCAATCAGAGTTAACCCGATGCGAAAGGTCTAAATTTGATAATAGCGTTTGTAATTGAAACTGATTCAAATACTTAATCTTTTTTTCTTTAGGCTTTTTACCTTTAATTATCGCTTTCCTAGTCGGATCATTACTTATTAAACCATCATCTACCGCATCCAGTATTGCTCCCTTTAACTGGTGGTGAAAATCCATGGTAGTTTGCTTTTCATGATATTCCGCATACTCATTTAACAATTGCTGATATGTATTTCTTGTAATCTCTGATGTTTTCAATGATGGAGTTAACCTTTTCAACCATGATAAGGCTAAGTAATACTTATTTAATGTTACCTTTCGTATCGCACCCTCTTTATACATCTTTATCCAGTTCTCATAATAATCAATAAACAATTTACTACGTTTTTGCATTTTATTATCCTCCTTATAGATTGCACTTACGCTGATGAAGGGTGATAAGAGTATCCATCTTTTGAAAGAACCTACTGATTTCTTGCTGTTCAGAAAGTTTTGGTGTTCTAACGGTTGTCGGTTGGACAACAGAGATGTAATGTCGTGCATGACCAAGGTTTTCTATCTTTGAAGTGCTTAATAGTTCATACGAAAATCTAAGATCGAATCCTTCTTTAATTGTAAGCATTTTCATTGCTGAAGATTTGACCATAAAGGGGAAATCCACATATTTTGTGTCTAGAGTAAAGTCATCGAAAATTATGCAGGGTTTATTGTAGGTTCTTGTCTCGTTAGTATATCCCAAAATAAAACCTTTATTTGCAGTTAGAACTGGTGTATCGAATGTGTCGGAATATTCTTCACTAGAGACGATAAACAAGTCAGGTCTCTCATAATTAAAGATTTCACCATATTTACGCTGTTCCCAAGCGTTTATGAAAAAGAACCACGGGAATGGTTCTTTATAGGTTAAATATATCCTCTAATAATTTATTAGATTTCAAATCCACCTTCATAAATGAATTTTCTTAAAAGTTCATCAACTTTCATTGGAATTTTTCTGGCAGGAATTTGCTCTCCAGTAAGTTTCTCAAAGAATTGTTTTGCCTTGTCTCTATCAACCGTCGATTTAATTTTGTCGAAGCGGCCGAATTCATTAATGTTAGTTTGTGTTACGTAGCCGTTCATAAAACTTCTTAAAAGTTCTTCGTTTAACCCGAGAACTGTTGCAAAACGATGTATTTGATCATTCTTAGCTCTTGTTCGATAGAAAGTAACATAATCACGGAAAGTCTTACCTTCTTCTACTATAACGTCTCCGCTTTGAATGTCATGCAAGAAGAATTTAGCGTACTTTTGATCTTCTTGTGTCAACGTTGCAAAAGATTTATGAAGCTCTCCTAGGGCCTTTTCTAACGATTCACCGCCAGTTTGGATTTCTTTTAAGTATTTGGTAAATCGAGAGTTCATATAGTCTGCATCAATTGCTCCAGTGTTAATCTCAGTCAAATAACTTTCAATTTCGTAAGGAACATCACTAGTCGGTTCGCCAGAATTACCAAATAGTTCCTTATAACGAATAACTAGAACATAGTAAGTCGTTTCATCTAGGTGTACGATAAGTTCTTCTTTCCCAAATCTATAGGTTAACTTGTTCCATACAAAACCTTGAATCTTCGCAGCTTCATAATAACGATTGAATGAATTGAATAAACTTGCAAATTTACGACAAGATTCCGTATCCTCAGGAAGTCTTTCAAAGTTTTCTATCCCCTCAGTTTTAAAAATGTCGGAAATCATGTCAAAATTCTCATTCATCTTAGTAAGGTTCTTCATTAAATCATCAACAAAGATACCAAATGGTTTGTTCCCCGAGTATAATTCAAAAGCGATTTCTATTCGTTTTTTCATCGTATGAGGACGTCGATAATAGCGGATGATACCGTGTGGTTTTTCTGGGCCAAAGAGACGATTTGTTCTTGAAAAAGCTTGAACGACGCTCTCGAACTTAAGTTCCTTATCGAGATACAATGTGTTGATCCATTTAGAATCGAAACCAGTCAACATTTGATCAACAACGATTAACAAACTTATCGTTTGCTCAGGGTCTGTTTCAATGGTAATGTAGGGTTTTTTGTGGGCTAATCGAATCGAAATATCTTTTTTAAATTTATCGGCGGTAGAAAGTGTAAATGTTTGTCCATATCGTTTGTTATAGTCGGTGATAATTTCTACAAGGGCATCCTCTTTGAAGATTCCTTTTCCACTGTTGTCGATATTAGGATCGAAAAGCGCAGTTACTTTAAATTCCGGTCTAAGAAATTTAATCTTTTTATAGTATTGTATAGCCTCAGCGATACTGCTAGTTGCAAATAAAGCATGGAACTTCCCACCATGACTTAATGTCTCAAAATTATCAAGGATGTCTTTAATGACTGCGTCTTGATGTTCATCTCTTTCATATTGAGAATCGCTCAAGTAATCTTCGATCCCTTTGTGGTAAATTCCTAACGAATCTTTATATCCCGTCATTGGGGTTTTCCTGGAGTCCATAAATTTGTAGAATATTTTACTTTTTGCCTCGTCAGAAATTGCATCATTTTCGTCTTTTGCCTTCGCTTCTTCCAAAGCGATTACTTTTCTAACATCGCGGTCCCTATAAGTTGTGACCATGACAGGGTCA
>JAKPKF010000443.1 GCA_029553845.1 bacterium
TATTGCAAATATTGCTTCCTTCCTTACAACCATACTCACAAGCAACTGGGTTAGACCAAACTCCGTTAACACAAGTTTTAATTTCTTTAGTGTCAACAAAGCAGAGCCTGTCATTGTGCTTACCGGCAGGGTTGGTACAATCCAACTCATCAGTCTTTACTGTCACCTCAACCGTAGCAGTGTTTTTATTACTATCGGTCACAGTCACTACCGCTTCACCCGGAGCTATCGCCGTAATCATCCCATTATCTACTGTCGCTATCGCCGAATCACTACTTATCCAACCAGTCACCTGACCCGAAGGCAACACCTCGGCTGTAATTAACTGTTTTTCTCCCGGATACAACTCCACCTTTGTCGCGCTCAAGATTAAAGAAGTTTGACCTGGTTCAGGAGTCACAGTAGTCCCTCCAGTAGATCCACCAACACAAACTCCATTACGACACATATCAGGACACCTACCAACCCTAACCGGAGCCTTGCCACTCTCTTTACATTTATATCTAACATCAGTCTCTCCTGACTTAATCCCACAAGCATATGACCCCAAACTCAAGTAACTCCCAGCCACCAATCCAGAAGCAGGACAACCAGTATTTGAACTCTTCGCACTGCAACCATATTGGGTCGTTCCTCCATTAAGACCTTCACAGTACCAATTGAAAACACCATCATATCCATTACTATCTATCCATTTAACTCTTCCCGATATACAAGTGTTATCAATTCTGGCATAACTGGTAGTAGTACTATAAGTCACACACTTACCATCTGTTTTAGCAGTAGACGGCATACAACAAACATTACCTAATGAACAAGCATAAGCCATATTGGTCTTACCCCACTGAGTACCGCTTATCCGACAATCAACTCCTCCAGTCATAGTCGGCCCTGAAGCTACACAAGTTCCACCGTTAGCAGCACACGCTGGCCTAGACGGCCCAGAAGAAATATTGACACAACAAATCTCACTATCATCACAGTTACTATATCTAGTATAGCCACTACCCAACGGTAAAACTTGACCTTGTCTACTTAAACACACATCTCTAGTCAAACAACTGCCATAACAATAAGTTGGCCGATCACCAGACGAAGATGTTGTTACCTGTGGTATACAAGCACCACCAGACCATCTACATTCAGCCAATTGACTACACTGAGCATAATTACAATTACCACAATTAGTGGCAGAACAAGTATTAACTGGTGCTGATGAAGTCGTCTTTTTAACACAGTAATTTCCACTATAATCCCATTTACAACCAGCTGCAGTACAGTTAGAAACTGTAGCACAATTCCCACAATTAGTGGCAGAACAAGTATTAACTGGTGCTAATGTCCAACAAGGAGCAAAATTACCACCACCAGTTCCCCAACACGACCATACAAAAGATTTGGATTTGTCACTTAATGATTTCGCCACCACAGAATTTCCATAATTTGTTGAACATAAACCAGAAGTTGGTTCAGTGATTGCCACTTTATTATGGGCAGAACCACATACTCCGTTTGCTTTTGAAGTTGTACCAGTAGTAGAAGTTGTTGATGATGTTGTTACCTGTGGTATACAAGCACCACCAGCCCATCTACATTTACCTCCAGTACTAGAACAAAGAGAAACTGTCGTACAAGCACTACAGTTAGATGGAGAACAATTGGAAGCTGGTGCTGATTTTGATGACGAAGTTGAACCAGTAGTAGAAGTCTTCTGTACACATTTTCCTAAATCATAATTCCACACACATTCTCCAAACTTCTCACAAGCATTAAAATCATTACAAGCAGTACAATTATTAGAAGAACAATTAGATTGTTCCACTTCTCCTACACAACTTCCATTTTTACAACCATATTCACAAGATTTTAAAATATCCCATTCACCACTTGGTCCACATTTATACAGTAATTTATCACCATACTCGTAACCAAAGGCATTACAAACTCTTGAACCAAAACCATAATATTTCCCACCATAGGTGGAATAACACGGAAAACCACATTTATTTTCAACACAAGAACCACTAACACATTGCTTAGCTCTAACACAATAACTCCCATCACTCTTTTTATTATCATTACTAGTACAGCGGCAATCACTATCACAAAACCCAGATTCACCACATAGACTATCAATGTATTCGACATAATAATTACCCCAAAAGTCTTTTTTAAAAGGATTACAACAATAATCCCCCTCCTCCCTCGCTGCTTGGCTTCTATTCTCCTGATTCTGTTGAACCAATTTTGTGGCTACCGGCAAAGATATCGCCACAATCAACATCCCCACCAATAAAAAAATCTGGGAAATTCCCCGTTGTTTCAAAAAATTTATCTGTTTCATCTTAAAAAGATATTTAATATAAAAAGTTAAACACTTTTTTTTACTTTGGTCAATAGACTAAAACCAATTTTACTCATCATCTATTTCAGATAATGAATGTTTGACTAAATCCATATCGATAGAGTTAACTACTCCATCTAAGTTCAAATCTCCTTCTCGACCGCATGAAACTTCAGCTGAAGGATTAAATTTAGATTTAACAAAAG
>JAKPKF010000011.1 GCA_029553845.1 bacterium
CAGCTTTAATTTAACAAAATGTAAAGATTATGTCAAGCATTTTCTTTACAAATGCCATATAATTCTATTTATAATGAATATCATTAAGCGCTTTTTTCATCTATATAAGAATAATATAGCATTAAAAGTAATGCAAAAAACAAGAAATCATCGTATTGTTGATAAATCAAAGTTCTCCCCTAATCTTGATTATTAACAACCATTCCCCTGCACCCTCTGTCTCGCGATGACCAGATAACGAGTGTTCCTTTTCCTCTGTTTTTTAACTCAATACGTGCTACGCACGACACAAAACGAATATGTCACTGCGAGCGAACGAAGTGAGCGCGGCAGTCTCATACTCTATCACCCGCAATCTTTAACGATATACGGCATAACTATTTGAAGAGTGTGGGTAAAAGTGGATGTGATCGCCACGTCGCTGCGCTCCTCGCGATGACGGGAGAAGCGAAAAGCAGCTTTGTGATGACAGAGCGGGATGTTTTTGGTTTATTGTTTTTGATTCTATTTCGACGCAAAACGCAAAACGCATAACCTAAGACGAAATTGTGCATTTTGCATTATACGTAATACTAAAATTTCAGTTTAGTCATTGATAAAAAGAGAGAATGGGAATACTTCACGATTACAGGGAGAGAAGAAAAAGGTTGAGTAATTAAACAAGTTCAAATGATAGCTTCCAAAAATGTTTCTTTCTTTTCTAATACTTCATCTGGTGTATATCCCAAAGCCTCAATGGGCTCTAAAATATTGCCTGCTGCCAGACCTAATATTTCCAATCTTTCTCTTAAGTTCATCCTTATAAAATCTTTAGAGATTACTATAAGGTCAATATCACTATCATCTCGGGCATCTCCTCTGGCATAAGAGCCATAGAGTATTATCCTTTCAGATTGGATTTTATATTTTTCTAACTCCTTTTTATATCTTTCGATTATTCGAGTAATTTCATGTTTTGTTTTAACCATCTATGAATCTCCTTAGTAATAGAAAGATACTCAGAGGCAATATCTTCAGGATATGCTTCTAAAGTCTTTGAAAAATCCTCCGGATATCTGGTTATTATGCTGGCATTATTAATCTTAGCAATAAATTCCAGATAACTCTGCGGTAATTGAATATTACTAATTTTAGTCAAATAAATTAAATTGTGACTTTTAGGTGGGATAGCTTGATTTATCTCTGAAACAAAAGCCTTAAGTAATTTTTCTAAAGAGAGATGACACATAAAAATTACATAAACATATCTTCTTGTATCAAGCATAAATTGTGCAGTTTCTAAATCATATTCAGAAGATTTAATGAAATTCTTTGTATCTTTTCTCATCGAAACATTCTCTTTAAAAAAATATTTAATTTATCTTTCAACATTATTATAACATAGCCACTAATAAGTTCATATTGTCTTACTATCACTAGTTCGTGTCAACAACTTGTGGGTACTTTTCCTTACCTCGAAAATTAGGGAAATTAATTCAAGTTACAGAGTAAGTGGTGATAAGTCAATTCTAACAGCATAATAGCAACAATAATGCATTTAAATAACAACTTCCTCTATTCTTTTATTAATCTTTAATTAATGAATACTGATGAGCTCCTTTAATTGTTTCACCCAGTTTCTGTCCTGGTGGGGACCTACCAATACCGGAAGAGAATATTTGCGGTCATATTTATCCTCATTGGGCAAGTGAACTTCTGCTTGAGGCTCTATCTGTCTTAGAACAACCTCTTCTTCGGCAGGCCAGAAGTCATCCCAGTCATCGTTTATGATCAATTATCCTATTTTAGCTAGATTCAGCGCCCCAGAAGGGCTCCAGCTCATTCCTCGTTTCTTGAAGCGATTGGCCAGGATCTTGTCGATATTGCCCTCAATGGCTCCCATAGTATCGACAGGCAAGCCTCTCTCTTTCAGGCGATCTACGGCATTGATTCCCTCAGAGTTATTGATGAGATAGGTGATTAAATCATTTAATTCATCTTTTCTCTGAGGATTCTTGCCTTTTTCTTCTTCTAATAAAAGGAGAGCCTTTGAGATGTTACCCTCTCCTAAAAGAAGATTGACCTGGGATTTTATTCTTCGGTTATAGGAAAGATGCTGAATCAGTTTCCGTTTCAGGTGAAAGGGACATAATTGATAGATGGAATTGGGGAAATAATCTTTTGCTCCTTGCCTGATCCAGGTCGCCCCGTCTCCGCCCACTAAGATGAGGTGATGGTCATAGACCTGGTATCTCTCTTCAGCTAAGAGGCTCACCTGAGCCATGAATTCATCAGCTGGGCCAAGACCGGTGTAGGCGAATTTGTCTTTGAGCCTTTTGGCTTTAGAGTTTCCCGCAGGATACCTCTTTTCTTTTCCTCTGTGGATGATAGCCAGCTTCAGCTCTGCCTTTTTCTTTTTTTGTTTCTGCAGGTGAATCATGGTACCGTCTACTTCCAGGTAGAGGGTCTCTGGGACTAATTTATTTGGATTGAGTGACGACGGTTTGAGGGCTTCTGTTAAGTTTTGGTCAAAGGCACATGCTTCCTGTTGTTGAATCTGAGTGCCCTGCAGTTGTACCTGTTGGCGGATACATTCAAAACTTGGGCAATCCCCGTAACAATACTCGAGAAACCTCTGGGCATTACGGTAGCTGCCGGCGGCAAAGGAAAATAGGCCGGTTAGCTTCTGGTAATGACTGCTCATACGCTGATTGGGTTTTAAGCTAAGCTTTTCATCCAGAAGACAACGGTACTTGCCATCTTGATCCCGGTAGAGATGCCTGTGGTAGGTGATATTACCCAGGAGGGTCAAGAGGTATTTACTGCGCTTTCCACAATTGGAAAGTTTGCCTCTTGGTCTTTGGTTTCTTAATTGGTTGTCAAGGAACTGCAATATGCTAGTTAGGATGTGCTGGCCTATGACTTTGACTAATTGAAAAACAAATTTCTCCAGGTGCTGGAAATCCAGCTCGTCTTCTGGTATAGTCACTTGTAGAGATGGTAAGGTAATGGTTAACTGTAATTCTTTCATTAGGTAGATTTACCTCCTTTTAGAAAAAGAATGTTTCTTCTTTTTCTTTTAGTTTGTTCTATGAGGTAAGTCTACCTTTTTTGTTGACTCACTGGCAAGTGATATCTTAGAAAACCCCTACTAAAATTTTACACTATC
>JAKPKF010000012.1 GCA_029553845.1 bacterium
GCAATCCGCAGGTTTTTTAATTCAATCTTGAAACCAACTTAACAATCCTTGTCAATCTTTTATAGATTAAGTAAAACAGCCTGACCCTTCGTACATGAAAGGTCAGGCTGTTCTTTTAGATCAAACTATGTCTTCTATCCAATCTTTATTGGATCAAAGCAACTTCTAATACCCTCGTAACCAAACAAAAGTGTCCTCATTATTCGTATATACGTCCTGAGTGACTAGCTTCCCTTGAAGTGAGGGTAAAACATATTGATACAAACCATTACTCTGGAGTAAATAGAAACCTTTTGTCAACGGTTGCCATATCGAAGCTGTTACAGGATTTTTTGTTATCGTGCGTATTAGTTTTCCATCGGAAGTGTAAAGACGAGCCCCACTCAGACCCCAACCGATATAATACTTACTATTGGGTGAGATAGTCAATTGTTGTTCGTTAGCGATGGTTTGGATTACACCTGTTTCATCGAAAATCACAACCTCTTTACCGTTTGAAGCCAAAAATTTTTCCACTTCTGGTGAATATTCAAGATTGGTGAAATTACCAGGTATCAAAAGAGAAAAATTATCTCCAGAAATAGACAGATAGTATATGCCAGGAACATTTCTATTAATACCACTCTGTTCGCTTCCTACGATTAACGCTGCTCTCCCATTTTTAGAGTCAAGTGAGATTTCTTTAAATGTACTGGAGAATACTACTTGAGATTCTCCTGTGTTTACATCATTCAAACGTAAATTTTTTATCTCATCTTTACTTATTGTATAACTCATAAACATCTTACCAGTCAACCAGCCAGCGAAGCTAATCTCAGGTGAGGAACCAGGAAAAACAGAATGATCAGGAACAGAAACTGGATTGGAAAGATCCATCGCAAACAACTGTGTGCCAATTTCATCTGTTGATAAAGAGGGGACATGAACACCTTGATAAATTACCCAGTTTGTACTAGGGTTCCAAGATGGCATCACATCTTGCTGGTAGTTAAGTTCTAAACTATCGATTCTTTCATCAGCAGGATCAAATAGAACAATATCACTTGTCTTCCCATAAAGAGCTGCGGGAAATATCGCCATGCGACTATCGGAAGACCAACTTATCGGATTAGACTGTTGTAATGCAGACAAAGTGTTTGTTAGATTTTCATTGGGATTTTTGAACTCGCGTTGTAATTTTAGTGATAATAGATCAGTAATTTTCTCCGCAGATAGACATGGATTTACGATCTCATATATCGCTAATTCATCCTTGATGCCATATGTACCTGACCGAACTAACAAGCTTAACTCATTTGGAGAAATTCCACCAATCAAATCAGCCGGATCTAGTGCAGATGGCATGGTAATCCTAGTTAGCTTACCCGAAGTAAAACTATGAGCTAAATAAGACCTACCACCTTTATTCGGAAATATCAGCCAGGGTCCATCACCTATACCGCATGATAACGAAGGCATTTCATTTGAAATATTAGTCGGTGTATTTGTGGGTGTGACAGTTGGGGTGTTGGTGGGAGTAATTGTCGGGATGTTCGTCGGCGCATTCGTTGGGGTGTTAGTTGGCGTA
>JAKPKF010000032.1 GCA_029553845.1 bacterium
GATGTGGACTACAGTTACATTTACGGTGGCGAAGAAGGTATTTATAATGTTTCAACTTTCAATACTTTAAGCTATGGAGAGCACAACCTTAGTGCAGGTTCTTTGTTCGCCGATACTAGTGCCGGTAATGCAGACTATCTACGCCTTTCTCCAGGATCGCCCTGTATAGATTCCGGTACGCCAGATACAGTAGGGCTTAATCTCCCACCCTATGATCTTGCTGGTAATTTTCGCATTTGGAATAATAGAATAGACATGGGCTGCTATGAATATGGCTCTGAACCTTGGGTAGATAATGACGATCCATTTCTCCCCCAGCCAGAAAGCACCATCCTCTTACAGAACTACCCCAATCCCTTCAATCCCACAACTACCATTTCTTATCAGATTCCCAAATCAGGATCTGTAAAATTGGAGGTCTATAACCTGAAGGGACAATTGGTAAAAACCCTGATTGACGACACTCAGAATTCTGGCATTCATGGTATTATATGGAATGGAACTGATAGCCATAACCGCAATGTTGCCAGCGGAGTATATCTCTACCGTCTTAGCAGCATAAATAATGTCCAAACTAAAAGAATGCTACTAATGAAATAGAATTTAAGGATAGGAAGCGGGTTTCCGCTTCTTTTGCAGTTAGTTGTGTTTACAGCATACTTTATGACACTTTTATTTCAAACTTCTCATCTGAATTGAATGCCAATGAACCTAATCCTGAGATAACTTTTATGGTGGTTTACAAATATTTGCACCTGATAGGCAAAGAAAATAAGGGAGGATACTTTTTACTTTACCCTCCCATTTTTTTATGAAAAAGAACTTGACATATATTGAAAAGATGAAAATTATACAATTTGTCGTATAACTTAATATAGATAGTGAGTTACGAGGTCTATTAAATGCCCTCAAAGAACCTGAGAAACAATGAGTTAAAAGGACACTAATATTTAGGACTCAACTGAATTTGTGATTGACAGAATGATAATAATCTAAAAGTAGTATTGTTATCATTTTCACATCCAAAAGCAGATAGATTTATAGGATAACACAATAATATAGTTATTATAGGCAGGCGAATGATTACTGACTACCATGCAAAGTACTATGCATACGAACTCAGCCGTATGGGAGGAGCAGGC
>JAKPKF010000038.1 GCA_029553845.1 bacterium
TTCTATAAGTCCCGGTTGGCTGGTAGGGCGCGAATAAACAATAGTATGGGCACTTTGCACGCTTTCGAATTGTTCTGGAGAAACCCACGCTTTCCATACCTTTCCTTGAGCAGAAGAGACTAACTTTTCAATCTCCCCTGAAAAAGCAACTTTCCCTTCATTCAGTATAGTTGCTTGCCTGCAAGTGGCAGTGATGTCTTCGACGATATGGGTTGAAAGCAACACAGTCCTTTCCCTCCCTAACTCTGACAAAAGATTGCGAAACCTAACCCTTTCAGCAGGGTCAAGGCCAGCGGTAGGTTCATCTACCAATAAAACGGGTGGATCGTGTAATAAGGCTTGGGCGATTACTACCCGCTGTTTCATCCCTCCTGAAAAAGATTTCAGACGCTGATTAGCGACTGACGCTAACCCAACCTGATCAATAACCCGCTCAATCTGTGCATGAGGCTTTTGCAAGCCGCTCAAAGTCCCCATGTAGTGCAAAAACTCCTTGGCTGTTAGACTGGGATATAAGGTATATTCCTGAGGAACATACCCGATAATCGGGCGAACTTTTTGAGGTTGTTCCAACACGTTAAACCCTTGAATTGTTGCAGAGCCCGAGGTCGGCGTAATCAAGGTAGCAAGAATGCGTATTAAAGTTGTCTTACCAGCTCCGTTGGGACCTAATAGTCCAAAAACTCCCTTATTGCAATTCAGAGAAACATGGTTTAGGGCATTAATCTGTGCCCCTTTATATCGCTTTGTGATGTCCTCAACCAGAATAGACATAAACCACCTCTTCTAAACCAAATAGTGGAACTTACCTATATTAAACGATCTAAAATGCTCTTTCTACGTGCAAGTTGAGCAAAGTTAGATTTGAAGTTTTAATTGTCGGGACCGCATATGCTCATATCTTGACAATTATATTCATTCCAGGAATAACAATTAGTGTCGTTACACTCCAAACACCATCTTGTATTAAAATCTTGTTTTTTTGGATACAAAGTATCGCAGCAAGTACCAGTCCATGTCCAGGAAGTACATGATTTAGCATTCACTGGAAGAGCTAAGATTGGTACTATCACAAGTGCGAGGATTGTAACAGCTAAGATCGCTGTCAGGGCTTTCCTCATAGAAACATTGAGTAAAGAAAAGCCTAGTTTTGACATTTTTCCTCCATTATATTTAATGCGTCACTGTTTCGGTAAGTTCCATTATTTGATCTAGAGTATTTGCATGTCCGACTTTTTCTATAGTTCCCTGCTTGTTAATAACTACAAAAGTAGGTGTTCCACTAATAGAATATTTATTAAAAATTTCAGGCGTTGCGGATAATATATGCAAATTCTTATAGCCAATAAAAGAATATTCATCCATAAATTTCAAGTTTTCTTCTCTACTACTTATCGAGATCAATAAAACTTCAATTTTATTGCTCTTACTTAGAAATTCACGAAGTGCTGGATACATTTTTTGACAAGCAGAGCAAGTATGCGAACTGAATACTAGGAGGATAGGCCGGCCTTGATATTGAGATAGC
>JAKPKF010000047.1 GCA_029553845.1 bacterium
ATCTAGTGCTACTTTCTCAATGTCATACTTATTCTCTACTATTGGTTTTAATCCGAACATACATTTTTTGCAGTATAATCTGTCTAAATTATACTTTTCATTGAGAACCATCTCATAAGATGACAAATCCTCGAAACAATTACTGCACATCTTTTTACTCATAGTTCCTCCTCTAAGTTCAGTATGTCCTCTACAACTTTCTTAGCCTCTTTCCAAGTCTTTATCTCTGTTTGCACCCTGACTATTTCCCCATACTTCTCCGCCCATTCAATAATATCATTCGGGTCTTGCTCTACTATCCAATCCTCAAAAGCGTCTACATACATATCACTTGTTAATCCAGGTTCGTATTCCATGTGTTTTACTCTTAGGTATTCGTCAAAACTTGTAAATTTCATTTAAAGCACCTTAAATAACTACCGTTTTTGTACCCGTTCCAAGGGTCAAAATTCCCTTGTCCATCTCCTTCTGTTCCATCTGCCCTGTCCCATATCCTATAAGCTACTTCTAAGTTCTTGTCTATACTTAGTAACAAGTCTGCTGATGTGTACCCCATTTCTTTTATCATATCTTTATGAATAGGGTAATTTATTTGTGCCACACCCAAGTCACCTGTTTTACTTACTGCGTATTGGTCAAGACCAGACTCACCACAGTCAAATATTGCTATTGCTATCATAGATGTTTTGTAATCCTTAAACACTTGAATTATCTTCTGCTCGGTAGAAGTTAAGTTCTCATAAGGAGTACCAACTACTACTATTTCTTTTACTGGTTCTGGGGGTAATACTTCTTCTATTCTATATGGTAATCTTACCTTCATTTCTATTACCTTTTGTTTTACAAACTTGTGTGTTGATCCCCAATCTGCTATCTTTTTAAAAGCTACTGACAAACCAATTATTAGAAGTGCAATTCCTACCAATACACCAGCACTTATTAAGTTAAAGTCTGGTCTTTTAGGATGTAAAATTTTCTTTATTTCCATTTATTATCACCTCGCTTTCGTCTGAAATTTCTAACTCACACCATGCTTTATCGCACATATCATCAATCATTAGGTTTATTGTTTCTGGACAAACTTCATTATCTTCTATGAAGTTCTCGTATAAGTCTGCTTTAATTTCGTACTTCTTAATATCCGACAAATCACTAAACTTTATTATGTAATATTTTTTCATGATTGTATGATACTAAATAATTGACTACTTGTCAAGGGTTTTTATTGCTTCTTTAATTTTCTGGTACATATCTTCGCTTATGCTACGAGTACCTTGTCTAACACGGCAAAGCATAGCCGTAGAACAACCTACTTCTCTGGCTATCGCCGCTAGGTTTTTATACTTTAATATATTATCTTCTGGCTCAAATTTATATCTAGTGTATTTCATATTAGTCCTTCTTTCCTAGCACCCCCTATTGACCAGTTTACAGTGCCAACGGGTACATTTAATTTTTCGGCTATCTCCCTATATTTTAAACCACCTTTTCTCAAAGATATAATTCTAGTAAAATATCCCCCCATATAAGTTTTGTGTATCTTATTTCTATCAGTAAATACTTCACTTTTATATTTCATATTTATATCCACATTCTGGACAGATAGAATACTTTTTCTTCTTTTCTTTCTTAGGCTTATCTTTATTATAAATAGCCTGTCTCATCTCAAATACAGTCCAACCCTCTTCCTCTGCTTTATCCAACCACTTGTCCTGATCCTCTGGTTCTAGCTGAGCAACATTCTGATGATGACTAAAACTTAAATTTTCATGTCGTCGTGAAGAAGGTACATTCCCCGCCACCCAGGATACATTCTGTAGAGTTCCTAAGGCATAATCAGTTTCATCTAAGGCTTGTGAGTACTTCTCGCCCCAGGTTTGCTCACCATAATTAAGCCAATCCCCTAACCAAAACTGAACAGATTGACCAAACTTCTTAATAAACTTACCTACCTCTTCCCACTGCTCAAACGTAGGATTACCGACAGGGGTTATTCCATTTCTATGTAAAGTGAATCCTGAATAAACTATATCTTTGTTTTCTTTGATAACTACATCCGTCATAAAATCCTCCAATTAAATAAACAGAGAAGGGAGGGGGTGAGCCCGACCTCCCCTGTGTAATTCGCACTACGCAGTACTTAAACCACATAGC
>JAKPKF010000057.1 GCA_029553845.1 bacterium
AATTGAGTCCATGCTGTTGGAGTTGCAGTAACCAGCTCCATTCCACTAGGATATCCTGTTTCTTGTTTTAACCAATAATGTAATCCTGATACTCTCATTTGTACTTCTGAATATTCAGGCGATACTCGTACAGTTTCTTCATCAATCCATCCAATACAGAGGATATTTTCAACTCCTGTGAAATACCCTAAGACTTCACTGTCTGATCGTTCCACTACGAGAATAGCTTTACTTCGATCTCGAATCTCTGTTATTCCTACTGCATCATAAGCGGTAATCTGGAAATTCCATCCACCTTCTTCGATTGCACCAACAATACTACTCACAGATACAGGTATAGTTTCTTGGTCTATATAAACATAGCGATATCCTGTTCTGGATTTTCCATTATCAGCAGTTACGGTACAAGAAATTCTGTGGATTCCAGCAGTATCAAAGGTTATGGTTGGCGTTGCTGTATCCATTCCAGACGTAGCGCTGGCGGTTGAAGCCACCCATAAATATGTTGTAATGGAAGCACCAACTACCCACGATTCACTTGCGTCAGGAGTAATGGAAATATCAGTTAAATCTCCTAATGTTAGTACGTAATCAGAACCCATATTTACAACTGGCAAGCAATTCGCGTGTTGATCACTATATACTATATCGTAATCCATGAGAGCTGATGTTTCTTCAATTGTCAGATGCCTTTGCCACGGTAGAAACTCATCAAGAATAGTTATGTAATCATTATTTTCTAATCCAGATAATTCACTGGTTTCATTGATATAGAATACTGTTGCTGATGGGGTTTTTCGTATTCTTGCTATCCCTTTATCAGATTTTCCAGCTGCGGAACCAAATAGAACAGTCATTCCATTAATAACATCACCAAGAGTACCACTACCGCCGTCATAGGTTATTTGTACCAAAGGATCGCTAAAAGTAGCCTGATTGACTCTTGCAGTATAAACAGTAGCAGATTGAGGAATTAGCACAGATAATTTATGCCATACACCCTCTTTACGGAGTAGAGTTAATTCAGAAGAAGTCATTGCTCTTGGGAAAAGACTCATTCTGCCGCCTGTTCTTCTAATCTCGTAAACGTTATAACGATATCTAATCGTCTGGAAGCTCGATATTCTTCGTTTTCAGGCCAGATCATCACAGCTTTATAAGTTTTGAATAGAGAATCAGACTCATCTTCGTCACGTGTTCTAGTAGTTATGAATATTTCCGAACTAGCACCAGTACAGAAAGTACGCAGTTGATCTCTCTGTGCTTGAGTTAAGTAACCATAAGTCCAAGTAGTCGAGGAGTACCCTGCCCCTCTTTTCAAACCAGAACCTAAATCAAGTAGTTGAGAATAGAACTTAAAATCCGTTTTAGGGTCGGGGACTTTTGTAGTTAAAGCATCAAGACTTACGAGACCTGCTACTGATGTACCTATTTTAAAGCTACTGGCCATCTATCCTCCTACCGCCTGAAGAAAAACGTCTTCAGCAATTCTTTGCATAGCATGCTGGAACTGTTTAAGTGGGTCTGTACTTCCTACTGAAATTGAAGCTTGAATTGCAATTGGTTGTCGCTTGCCAAGAAAGCTTGCAAGAATATTCTGTTGACTCAAGGGACCTCCTAGGAGCTTTTCTAGGGTAGTAGTTGTTCGATTATTAAGAACGTATTCTCTACCCTCTTCACCTACTTCGTACAGACCTCTACCTACATATCCTCCGGAAGCTCGAGACATGTACCCTCCCATTCTTCGAGTTCCTGGGACCTGTATCCCTGAAGATCTAAGAACAGCATTTACTGCAGACATAACATATGCAACTTCAGCATCAGTAAATCTCTTCATAATCTCAAGACGCTTTTGGAGTCCCTTGACAAGATCTTCGAGCTCTCGTCTCATATTCTCATATCTTTTTTGTCTCTGTTCATTATAATTCTTCTGAAGATCTCGAAGACGTAATTGATGCTCTTCTTGATCTCTCTTCTGCTGAAGCTTAAAGTCTTCTTCTTGCTGCTTCAATCGAATTTGAAATTCTTCTATTCTACGAGCTCTTTCGTAAGCAAAGTCACTCTCTAAATCCGCAATTCTTTGAGCAGATTGAGCTTTTCGTCGAGCTCTTTCATCATTAAAGTCTTCTTCGGCTTCTCGACGCTTTCGTTCGTAAGCTCGCATCTCTCTAACAATGCCAAGAGCATCTCGATCAGCTACAAGATCATACATTCTTTCATTATGATCTTCTCTCATTCGACGAAGTTCTTTTTGGAAGTCCTCTTCCGCCTCAAGAGCTTCTTGACCGAAGTCTCGAATAAGATCCATTCTTTGACGATAGTAACTTTCTTCGGATCTCTGTTCATCCCGATAGAAATCTTCTATAAACTGACCTCTAGTTCTTTGATACTCTTCAACTTCTCTAGCAACTTGTTTCTCGTAATCCTCAATGATTTCAGATCTCTTACGATGATATTCTTCAGTTGCTTCAACTTCTTGTTCTCTATAGTTCTCAATAATTTGGAGAGCACTTTCTCGAAGTTTCGTTGCTTCTTGAATTGCAGCTTCAGATAAGATAATCTTCCCTGCAGCATCTGAAGCAGTATCTCCTAGATCTTCAATTGTATTCGTTAGAACACCTATTGAATGACCCCATTTCGAAGCAGTATCTTCCCCAAAGAGCTTCCCTGCTTGATAGGCAAGAACTGTAAGAGTCTTTCCTGCTATAGTCCCTGCTTTTTCCCAACCAGCAGCTTCGGCGATCATATTATATCCGACGACTCCAACTCCAGCACCGGCAGCAGAGGATGCTAAGAGTCCTCCAGCACCTACAGCAATTGCCTTACCTGTTGAAATAATTCCCTGGATCAAACCTGATTGACCTAAAATTCCCATAAGGTTTGTCATAGCAGCAATACCAGCCATCATCTGACCAATAAAAACTGCCATCTTACCAAGAATAATAGTACCTCCACCAAGAATAGCAATTCCTGTCGCTACTTCTGGATGCTCTTCAATAAATTCTGCAGCTTCTCTAGCAACAGTTGCAATCTTCTCCATTACAGGGAGCATGGTTGTTGCAAGAACTTCACCAATTCTAATAGTTGACTGTTCTAAGTCTTTTGTAATTGATAGCCATTCTTGAGATACTCCAGAAGACATCCCTGCATATTCTACATATTTTTGAATAGGACTAAGAAGATTCTCACCAAACTTTTGAAGCTGAACACCTGTCATTGAAAGAGTAAAACCTGTCACACCTAGCATAACAGCTTTACCCCAAGCTTTACTCTTTCGATTAAAGCCTTCTATTTTCTGACCAGCTCCTTCAACAGCTTTCCCTGCCTGATCAGCAGCAGGAGTCATTTGCTTGAAAGCATCTACATCTTTGAGAATTTGAGATCGGCTCTTTTGACCAACAACCGCCATTCCATCCAGTGCCGTTGCAGCTTCATCAATACTCATTCCCATTGAAGAAGCATAGTCTTCAACAACTTTTGCAGTTTCTTGAAAAGATTGGGGAGTTACCTTTGCTTGAGAAGCTACTCCTGCAAGGGATTCTGATGCAGAAGTTGCAGCAGCAGCTGTTTGATTGAGACTTTCGGTCATTGGGGCTGAAGTAAATTTCCCCGAAGATATGTCTCTCCATCTTTGAGTTGTCTGATCAAAAACAGCGTTTACTGTTCTTCCTGCTGAAGCACTAGCTTGTTGAGCAGTAGTAAGGTCCTCGAAAGATTTTGCAGCCTGGCTAGCAGCTTGACCAGATTGGGAGACTCCACCAGAACCCATCCCAGAACCTGTAGTTCCTCCTGGGCTTTGTTCTAATCGACGGATACTCTCTCGAACATTCTGAAGAGAAGACTGATCGACTAAGAACTTAATTATTAGATTAAGAAACTTATTCTCTCCTGCCATCATCTGCCTCGATCTTATTCTGTACGATCTGCTTTAGAGATCTCCATGTTAGGAGATCCTCAATAAGAGTTTCTGAGAGTTCAAAAGCAGGTTTCCCCAGAACATCAATAAACTTCCAGCTACCCCACCCATCTGAGAACCCTTCTAGAAGAGTAAAGATCTGCCAAGAAAGTTCTCTTTCATGAAAAGTGACTAGGTCCGGGAGATCTTCAATCTTCTCCCGAGACCTCTTGACATACTTGATTAGTCTGGAGTAGCTTTCGTCACTTTTTTTTGGTCTTCCTCTTTTGAAGAATCTTCAAGGTCTTGAGGTCTCCAGTGAGGATTCAATTCATATGTTGCTGTCTCCCATCGAGCTTCGAATGTCTCAGGGAGATTAGCAAATTCCTCAAAAGTGATTGGCCAGGAATCAAACCCTTCGTGTTCAATTACTGATGCAATCATTGCTGGGTATAGCATTGTATGGAGAAGCCTTCGAGATAAAGCTTTTAGATCCGAAACATCTAGATCTTTTAGACTTTCTTCTTGAAAAGCAGAATCCGCCAAGACAGTTCTATAAAACCCAATTTCAGCAGAAGACTCAGATACCACTACCTTATAGGGAGAATACTCAACAACTCGAGTTTTCTTAGAGATGCTCATAGAAGCAGACCACTCTCTTTGCATTACCTGGAGCTGTAGTAAACTCTAGACTGGTTGTCCCAATTGTGACTCCATTGGTCTGAGCAACACCATCAACCCAGATAGCTAGTTTCGCTGTATTTGCACAAGTTCTTGATAGGAGGAAGGTTGTTGTTGCTGTTGATGCTAACCAAGAATCAACTCCCGGACGATATCGACTTTGACCTATCAATGCTTGAGCTTCAGTAAACCCTTCGGTCTCATCAGCAAAGGCAGTTTCCCATAAATGAGCATCTACAACTGCAGGACTAATAATGTATTGATGTTCAGCAGGATTTTCTGAGAATCCTCCAGGATGTGCATAGAGAGTAGCTTTCGGTAGAAGAGCATATCTCCACTGACGAATCCCTGATTCATCAAGAGCTTGCTGATAGAGAAGTAAGCCTACTTGGGGTTCAAACCCCTGCTCACTAGTTCCCAAACCTACTAATGTAGATTCACCAACAACAACTTGATTAGTCCCAGAAAGTAGAGCAAGAAGAGTTTGATTCTCTTCAGCAACGGTTAAGTCACCAGAGATTGCTTCCTTTGAGGGAAGATAGTCTACTTGAAGAACACGATCATCTCCCACATGAGAGATCTTCACTGGGTCGGGAATTGTAAGATTAAAGGTCTTACTCCCAACCATTTGGATACCGGAATACGCTGTTTCGCCGGAGTTCCCTGTAGTTGCAGCAGGGCTCCCACTCTCGTTAAGAGCAAAGACAGTCGCATACCTCATCCCTACGCCATATTGTCTACCAGATACATTTGCCATTACTTATCTCCTTTCCCGACGAAGCGGGATTTACCGACTTTTCATCCAAGATATACTTGATTTAGGAGTCATAGAAGAAGATTCTACCCAAGAATTGAATTCTTCAGAAAAATCTGTATGCATTGGGTATAAATCTTGATCTCCCCACGAATTATGAGCAACAAGAAGACCTCCAGGTTTCAAAACTTTTTCCATAAGGTTCAAGTTTATCAGAAACTCTTCAGGAGTAAAATGTTCTAATACATCAATTGCAACTATAAAATCATATATATTAGAAATATCGTCTTTTCGAAGAGCTTGCTCTAGAGTATCTTCTCTAAAAAACCGAACTAAGGGGTCTTCCCGAAATCGGGAAGCACAAACATTTCTTAAAACTCCAGGAAGTTCGAACACATCAACTAGGGAATTCTTCTCCCGGACTGCTGAAATTTCATGACCAATTCCTGGACCAATTATTAAAACTCGTCCTCGAGGAAGTCGTTCTAAAAGTTTTAGAACTGAAACATAAGTCTTTGTTTGATTCCATTTTGCTAAATCAAATAGATACCCATTTTCCTCCCAACCATAGAACTGATGAACTTCCTCAGGAGTTTGAGGGTTAGCTTTTTCCCACTGAGCTCGAACATTCTTTGAACCATGAAAGACTCTTTCTTGAATCTCCTCAAGAGGCATATCATACAGTTTTGATAGAAGATCTTTAGTTTCATCCTGAATTCGAATCTGATCTAATTGACCAGATGTCACTAAATATTCTTGATACGTCTCCCAACCAAGAGCAAGATGACTAATATGACCGGCTTGGACAGCTGATGTCGCTCCTAGCCGTCCTCCAGACTTAGCAGCTTCAAAAGAGAATCCTGCATCTTCAGACATCTTTTCATGACGAGGATAAAAGAACCATTCAAACTTTTCAGGATCCTCATCACCAAGCATCTTTTGGAATAGACTTTTCCGAATTAGAACTGCATGAGTCCCTATTAGGGCAACTTCTTCAGTAGTCTCTTGGTCTAAGACCAAACAATTATGAAGACGACCTTCTCCATCGAATCTGAACCAGATTGATTCCGGAGGCCACCCTCGTCGAGGATACCATGCTTGTAGAGCATCAAATTCCCAACCTGGTTCATACGATCGAAACTTCTCTAGAAAATCACTTGAAACTTCTGCGTCACTATCCAAGATAAATAGAGTATCACAGTCGGACTCAAGTAACTTTCTAACTAATACATTTGATGCAGTATGAGCTACCATCCCAGTAGTCATCTCCCAACGATCCCCAGGACGAAGTCCTTGAGTAAGTAGAAGAGACCAAGATTTAAAGAAATTGGCTTCTACCATCTTCTCTAAACGAGTCCCTATCATAATCTTACCCCAATCTGTAGCCATTCTTCCCTCCATTACACTCTTTCCTCAACGAGTAGAATTATTCGTTGAGCATGAAATACTGGTAGAGCTTCTGAATCATTCTGAGTATATCTGTCGTAGATCCCTACAACATCACCATCATTCTGAAACCCTCTCACTCCCCAGGCCAATCCTGCACTACTATCTAAGAAATCTCCAGGATGAGATAGATGAGTAAGTACAGAATCACGATATGATTGGAAACTTGGTAGAGATGTTTTCCAATCGATAAACCGATTAATAATCCAGAACGGGATTCTCCAGAGGATAGTCCCATCTGTCTGTAGATTATTAGTATCAAACTGATCAGAATTCTCAATTAGAATATAGGGAGAATTTTCAGAAGGGCCATCCAAGATCGACCAATCATTAATTACAACATCGGCGGAACTGAACACAGATGTAAGAGTTCGAAGTTCTGTCTGTAATGCTGTTGTTAGAGAGGATTCACTCATTACAATCTCCTAATAATCCATCGAGAAACAACATTAGCTAATTCTTGATTTGCTTCCGGCTCAAGCCTTTTGACTGAACGATCTAGATAGTCATTGGGCTTTGCTCCGGGATGATTGACTTTCTTGAATTTGTATACTCTAGGGCCTTCGGGACCTCTTTCCCAAAAGAAGATCAACCAGGGCTTTTTCCGTGCTTCGATGATATGAGCTTTTGTTCCCTTGCTTACCCAAGTCCCTTGAGGTTGTTTCTGATATGTTCTAAGTTCAACTTGACCATTACGAACATATGTTCTTGTAATCTGACTCTTTGCTAGGTCTCCTGAAACCTTAGGAACTTCTTCACGAACGATCTCAACCCATCGACGACCGATTGTTCGAGCTCCTTCTCGAAGTTCCTGAAAGAACGGGTCTTTCTCATGTAAGAAAGCTCGTCGAACAGGAGTATCCCCCGGTTCAATGATAAAACGAGTTGCTGCTCGTCCTGCTAAAGGGGCAATAATAAACTCAGTCACTGTCGTAATCCTTAAAGAAGCCATCAGCTCCAAAAGCATCTCGTTGAAAGATTGGAAATGTCGGATCTCCTCGTTCATTAGTATCTCTAAACCCAATCCCAAAAGATTCTGGAGA
>JAKPKF010000060.1 GCA_029553845.1 bacterium
CGAATATCCAAGTACCTGTCATGAGAAGTTAAATAGTTTGTAATGTCATATACACCATTATCATATGTAACCCAACAATCAGATATCGTCTTATGTAAAAAGACTTCCTCAACTGAATATGCCTCAACTCCTTTTACCAAGGAGAATGAAAACAGAAATACAGAAACTATTACTCCAATTGCATTCTTCATATTTATAAACTTGAAATTAAATTCTTAAGTTGTAACATATTATATATATTTAAATTAAAATACCATACTCATATGAGTAAGTTACTCGGTATTATTATTTCCATTGTCTTAATAGCAGGTGTAGGAGGCTACTTTTTAGCTACTAAAGCAAACGCTGCTACACCAGTAGATCCTTTGTTTGCATTAGATACAACATTTGAGGGGGTACAAAGGTTAGTAACTTTAGATGATGTAGCCAAAGTGAATCTTGAGCAAGCTATTCTAGAGGAAAGGCAGGAAGAGATAGAGACAATGTTACAAAATGAAGAGTGTACTCAGGAGCAGATTCAAGAAGCAATGAAGCTAATGACACAGCAAAGAACAAGAGCATACGAAAAGTTGGGAGAAGTAGCACAGAAGCAAGAAGAGAAAGGAAATGTTAAAGCTGCAGAGGCAATCTCAGAGGCACAAGCAAGATATTTAGAACATCTAGATACACAATTAGATACTGCTCAAAAAGCAGAGGCTAAGTTTACTGGATTAGATAGTGCTACAACAGATGGAATGAGACAAGAAATTGAAGCAGAGAAAAATGCTTTGAAGAATGCAGGCGTAGATACTCAGAACCAACAGCAGAATCAGGAGAAGAATACTGACAACAGCAATAGAGATAATGACAATGGGTCTTCAAATAGTACTGACAAAGGAAACAATTAAATCCTTTTAGTTACTTAGTAGTTAAGACATCCCCTTGGAATACAGGGGATGTCTGCTCTTTAGGCTCATCCCCTGTGCAGTAGATAATTAATCATACCGTCCAAAGGTTTTTGCTTAAAAGATATTTGTAATTGATCAGATTACGCCTATCTCCCAGCTTATGTACCAGTGATCCTCTGGTACATCAACTGTGGTCGATTTAACAAAAAACCGACCTTAGATGGCCGGTTGTAATTCACCTTTTAGGGTGATAGGCGTTGTTTCCTATTACTATTATACCATACCCATTAGCCAAATCAAGTTACAGATATCCTTCAGCTTGCTTCTTAAATGCATTTGCATATCTTTTCCATTAAGAGAATGAAAACTTTATAGCTTATATATTATCATTAAAAGATGTTATCTCCAAACAATATACTATATAGGATAAATCGGGGTGACACGACTTGAACGTGCGACCTCACGCACCCCATGCGTGCATTCTAGCCAACTGAACTACACCCCGTTAGATAATTATATCAAGATTGTTTAATTCTTTCCTCAACTGTATTGGATTAATATATTGAATTACTTTAAATCCTAATTCCTTTGCCTTTTCAATATTCTCTTCCTTGTCATCTATCAAAACAACATCTATTGGATCATATCCTATCTCCTTAATTAATATCTCGAATGCTCTATCATCTGGTTTTACCAAATTATATTCACACATTGATATATATCTAGAAAAGATATTTAGAAAAGTTGTTTTATTATTTTCCGAATGAAGGAACTGAAGTGAAGAATTAGTAAAAAGAAATAATGGAATATTTTGGGAATAACACTCCTTAAGAATGCCCAGAACTTCTGAATTTATTTCTTTGCGGGAAGAATTGTAAAGCACATTGTAAAAATCACAGACTATACCCCGAATCATGTATGTCCTCTAGTATATTAAATATTCTACTTAATTCTTAAGATTCTCACTATTTACCAATGTAAACTTGTTACCTAAAGGTCTATTTCTAATATTACCTGGTTTGGACTTGTTGTTGCACTTAATTTGTATTCTTTCTTGGAACCAACTATGAAATTGTATATGCTTGCAGAACCCTCTTTACTTGAATCTATGGTTATACCAGTTGGTAATGTTAAGCTACTTGCTGCATTAACAACTCTGTCTAATGTCAAAGATGTGAACTTAATTGAAAGGGTATTGTCATCTAAATACTCTCCTGTTACAGATGGTATTGGATTCTCTCCTTCAGCAGTTACACTCCATACGAATTTTAGAATTCCTCCAGAAGAGCTGTATGAATAACTCTTAATTGTTGCATTTGCAATACCAGAAATATCTTGTAGCTCTGTAGAAAATTCTGTACTTCCCAAATCTATTGTAGAGGTAACCTCTCCGGGATATTTAACATCAAGTATTACCTTAAGCTGACCATCTCCACTTTGTTTGTATAATTTGAAGATTGTACTTTTTGCCAGACCGATGTCGTAAATTTCTTTATCCGCAGTACTTGTTACAGCATGATAAAGTCTAATTATCCCTTCTTTGTTAATTGCTCTGTCCTTTTGGTATCCGATTCCACTCTTGTCACTATCTATACTATTCAATTCAACCCTAATTACACCTGTACTAGAATTGTATTTAGCAGTTACATATGGATCATCTGTTCCAGTTGTCGAGAGGTTAAAAGAGAATCTATGGTATCCAGTTTTACTCTCGTCTGTAATTGACTCAATGTTAAACAAGTCCTCTGTAGCTACACCAATTACCTGATCATCATCTGAGAAACCTGTAAAGTCTTCTTCATCCTGAATTATTAATTCCTCTTTCTCTTCTTCTTTGGTTTCAGTATCTTGTTCTTCCTCTATGGTTGTATCTGTATTATTGGTATCTTCTACCTTTGGTTTTTTAAATATGAAATATGCTCCCGCTCCTAAGAGAAGAAGTATTACAATTATGAATATTATCTTCTTCATAGTAATACATTTACATTTTATATATCAATATATTACCACTATTTCATTTTTCTTTAAAATGGTGATACTATGGTTATATATTTTAGAGTACTCTGCCCATGCCAAAAGAGATAAATATATCTGACAATAAAGGAGAAATTAAACCAACCGAAATAAAAGCTCCTGCTATTGCAGAACAGACAAAAGAGTTAGAAAAAAAAGTACTAGAGAAATTACCTAAGAAAAAGAAAATAGATCGTAATATATTAATATTTTCAATTGTCGCATTCCTTACTCTTTGTGGTTTGGGTCTCTTCTTTTATTTTGGTATCTACAAAGTAAAACCAGTACCTCCACAAACAGTTATTCCTTTTGCAGAAGATTTTGTTGCCTCAATTGACAGTAATTCTCCGTTTTCTAGATCTCTGTCCTCTTTACAAAAGCCGTCTGAACCAAGAACCGAAGTTAGTCCACTAAATGGAGTACTGTTTACAAAAACAGAAATGGATAAACTTAAGAAAAGAAGACCCGTCGCAGTAATGTCAAGCAATCATGCAGATGCTAGACCACTATCTGGCATTAGCAGTGCAGACATCGTAATAGAGGCAAATGCAGAGGGAGGAATCACTAGACACATGGCAATTTACTGGAGTGAGGGACCAGAGAAGGTTGGTTCTGTAAGAAGTGTAAGACAGTATTACTTAGAATGGGCAAGTGAATACAGTCCTTTGTTTGTAAGGGTTGGCTGTGCTTCTTCCACAGATCCAAGAGTCAATGCATGCAGTAATATCCATTATTACAAAGAGATTGCAGATATTGAACTTTTCTGGAGATGGGATGATGGTAGAAGATATGCTCCACATAATGCCTACACTTCAGTTAAAGGAGTATGGGAAAAGGCTGATAAATATAAATGGAATAATTTCCCAACAACAATTGATGAATGGAAATTCAAAAGAGATGCTGAGATAGTAGACAGGGGAGAGAAATCTGTTGTTAAAACAGTCTTTCATACATCTCTGCCAAACGGAGGTAAGTACGATGCCATTTGGACATACGACAAGGGTACAAACAGATACTTCAGAAAAGTCGGTGGTCAGGCCGACATTGATCAAGAGACAAACAAACAAATAAGTGCAAAGAATGTCGTAATACAAGAGGTGAAGATGAATTATACTGGAGATTCAAAGAGCCATATCATTATCACAACAATTGGAGAGGGAAATGCAAAGATACTTCAGGATGGAAAAATCATAGATGGAAAATGGAAAAAGAAAAGTAGAACAGATAGAACTATGTACTACGATTCTTCAGGAAAAGAGATATCCTTTAACCGAGGGATGATTTGGATTGCTATGGTTCCACAAACTTACGGAAAATTTGATATAATTGAGCAATAATATTAAGCAGGTTGGGGAACTATGCTAAAGAATCTTTTTATATCAAAGGTCCGAGTTAAAATTCTCGACCAATACATGACAAATTTCAATGCGTCATTTCATGTACGTGGGTTAGTTAGAATTCTGGATGAAGAAATTAATGCAGTAAGAAGAGAGCTTCTTAATTTACAAGATGCTGGTATTCTGAAATCTCATAAAGAAGGTAATAAACTTGTTTACAAACTTAACAAAGATTGTTCAATACTTTGGGAACTAAGATCTATGTTTTTCAAAGAGTCTAAAATCGGGACTGCAATATTAAAAGAGACAGCTACAGTTGAAGGTATACAGGTCATTGTCCTAACAGACAGCTTCCTAAAAAACGAATATAACAATCCCACAGATTTAGATTTACTCGTAATAGGAACAATGAAGATAAAAGATTTGTCTAATGCAATTGCACAAGTAGAGAAAGAGCTAGGAAGAGAGATTCGATTTAGTGCTATAACAAAAGAAGATTTTGACTTCGCTAGAAAAAAGAAAGAACCCTTCTTGATGAATATCTTGGAAAACGATAAGATAATTCTGTTTGGACAGATATCTGATTTACTCTAGAATGAAGTTACCGAAACTAAAACTCAACATAAATATAG
>JAKPKF010000078.1 GCA_029553845.1 bacterium
TGGAGTGATTGGGCTTTCCCAAATGAGGTAGCTAAACTACACTTGTTAGGTAAGAAGGTCATAGTCTATGAGCATGGGTTTGGTAGTGCCTTTGATTACGAGCTAAACAACAGAGAGCCCATTGCTGATGGGTATTTAGTATTAGGACAAGAGAGTAAGAATAGTCTAATAAGGGCTGGGGTTGACCCTAGTAAAATACTAATAACAGGTAATCCTATATATGATGATATTAAGAAGACTAAACACAAGGGAAAAGAAGCCTTGTTTGTACCCCTACATTGGGTAAGAGATTTGAGAATGTACAATCAATCCCTATACGAGAAATTAAGGGAGGCATATCCTGAGTATAACTGGACTGTAAAACTAACAGACAAGACTGGGAGATTGTTTGCACAAAGGACATGGTACAACGAGGTAGACAGTAATATCCTAGAAGACATAAAGGAGAAGCTACCTGGGTATGATATTGTATTTACTCCAAGACCTTCTACTTTTGAGAGTTTTGCTAGGTTAATGGGTATTCCAGTGTATGTTGTGGATAAAAAGGCCTCGTACAAAGCCCCAGGAGAGCCAGAAGACATACCAATGGACAATACATACCTTGAGATTGGAGAGAAAATACCTAAAGAAATACCTATTGATATGGACAAGTATATTAAGAGACCAAGCGTGAAGTTAGATATAATTTTAGATTGGGTTAAAAAGTTATGAGCGAAGATGTGAGTAAGGCCTATACTTATATGACCAGTGAGAATAAGAAGAACTATGATGAGGGCTGGGAGTTAATCTTTGGGAAGAAGAAGAGAAAACTACAAAGACAACTGCATGAGATAAACAGTAAAAGGCACAAGATAATAGACGGAATACAATCTAAGGGAGGAAGGACAGACAGAAGAGAAAATGAGTTGGTATCCTTAAAGAAGAAGAGGGTAAAAATCATTAGGGAGTTAGACAAATTAAAATAATGGTATAATATACTATATAACCTATAAGTAGCAAATAATGGCAGACTCTCAGGGAAAAACAGGAAAGCAGATAATACAGGATATTGGTAAGGACGCAATATTAGAGTTCTATTGTAATGAGGATATTGCTAGAGACCTCAAGGAAGCTACAAGAAGGCTACAGTCTCCTGATACTAACAATAAAGATTTTGTTTCCCTCCTCAGGCTTATATGGGACTTTAGAATACCCAAGCCTAAACAAGCCATAGGAATTGAATCAGAGATGCCAATTCAAATAAATATAAGCGAGGGAATTACTGATGGCAAAGAGCATTGACCTAGACCTTAAATATCCAAAGTTTATTATTCCTGCGATTGAAGACCAATCTCACTATGTTATGGTTCCCGCCGCACGACAAACGGGCAAGACATATAACTTTGTTCAATGGATTTGTAAAGAGACCATGAAGCTAAATTGTAGTAGTCTTTGGGTTGATACCGTACATGTAAACATAGACAAGTATATAGAGAAATACTTTAGACCTATTCTCAAGCCTGTACTTTTGTATTGTGATTGGAACGCTCAAAAGAAGATATTAAAACTCCCAAATGGAAGTATAGACTTTGGAAGCTCACAGAAGCCTGAGAATCTTGAAGGATTTAATTACAAGAGAGTGGTGTTAAATGAGGCTGGACATATATTAAAGAAGCCTAGTCTTTGGCACAATACATTAAAGGCCATGGTAAAAGCTAGTGATAATCAGACAAGGATTATAGGAACACCAAAGGGACAGAATCTCTTTTATGAGTTGTACTTAATGGGGCTGGGAGATAATAAAGATTATAGTAGCTACAGGTATACAGTCTATGATAGTCCATACTGGACACCTGAGCAGATAGAACAGGTTAGAAAAGACACCCCTGAGTTGATATGGAAGCAGGAGTACATGGCAAGTTTTGAAGCCTTTGCAGGTATGATATACCCAGACTTCAAAGAAGAGCTACATGTCAAACCCTTGCCAGAGAGAAAACTTACAGACACTTATTTTGTTGCCCTTGACCCAGGATGGGAACACCCGACTGCTTGTATATTAGCAAAGGAAGACATAGAGCATAATCTATGGATAATTGATGAGTTTAGAGCAAGTTACTTACATGTAGGAGATATAAGTAATCAGATTAAAGGGTTGTTAGTAAAAAATGGATTAACAGAGGAGAATATAGAAATGTTTATTATTGACCCAGC
>JAKPKF010000487.1 GCA_029553845.1 bacterium
TAGAGACAGATATTCTTTCGCTATGTATTTTATGTTCCTCAATCTCTTCCTCTCTTACAGGAGCAAATGTTCCCCAACCTACTTCTAATTCAATTTTCGCTATTTTTACACCCTTTTTCTGTATATTAGCCAGTATTTCACTTGTAAGGTTCAAACTGGCCGTAGGAGCTGCTACGGAGCCTTCTAAGCGTGCAAAAACGGTGTTGTAACGAATATAATCGTCTGGATTATCCTTCCTTTTCATATATGGTGGTATTGGAGTATGACCAATCTTGTCAAAAATTTTTTCTCCTTCTTCAGCTATGGGTTCTACAAGGAATCCTGTGCTATTTCTCTCTCCAATCCTTATCTTTATATTTTCATCTTCCTCTCCTCTTAATACATTTCCTGGTTTTACATACCTTGATCCTTTTATGAGGCAATACCATCTTCCATCCCCTATACGGTTTAGAAAAAGAACTTCTAATCTTCTACCTTTCTCTGTTAAAAAAAATGTCCTTCGTTTTTCAACTTTGGTTTCATTGAGTACTACAACATCTCCTTCTTGGATATATTCTGGAATATTGAAGTATTTTTTGTGATCTAAACTTTCTTTTTTTCTATCCAAAACAAGTAGGTTTGTTGTGCCTCTTACTTCTGGTGGAAATTTTGCAATCCTTTTCTCAGGTAAATTGTATTTAAATTCTGACATTTTCATGGCTTATATTATACCAATTTATATTCATATGGAGTAAAATTACTTCTATGAGAGATTTAATTAAAGAGCCAGTAAAAACAGTTTTTCTTGGCTCCGGTTGGGAGTCCTTGGAAACTTTAAAAGCATTGGATGAGGACAATCGTTTTGATATTGTTGCAGTCGTTACTCCACCAGATTCTTTAGTTGGAAGAAAGCAGATATCTACTCCTTCAGAAGTTAAAGAATATTCTTTAAAGAATAGAATTCCAGTATTCCACACAGACAAGAAACCAGAGCTGTATCAGAAGGCTTTAGATAAGTTCAAACCAGAGTTAGTTGTATGCAAAGCATTTGGTGAAATTATTCCAAAAGAATTTTTGGAATATCCTAGATACAAATGTATCAATGTACATTTTTCCATCCTTCCTAAATATCGAGGTGCTGTCCCTATACAAAAAGCGATTTTAGATGGAGAGAAGAAAACAGGAATATCCATAATGTTGATGTCAGAGGGTTTAGATGAGGGAGATATTCTAAAGATTTATGAAGAGGATATTTTAGATACAGATACAAACTTGTCACTTAGAGAAAGGTTGGTGAAAAAGAGCTCTGAGGTTTTGGGAGATGTACTTGAAGAATGGATAATGGGAGAGATTACCCCTACAAAGCAGAATCCAGAGGAGGCAACATACTGTTGGCAAAAGGATATTTCAAAAGAGAACGCACAGATTAATTGGAAGAGTATGACTCCTGAATATATCGAACGAATGGTTCGTGCACTTATTCCATGGCCAATTGCTTGGACTAGACTTTCTGGAAGTTTGAATAAAAATATAGCTGGAAAGATTATGAAAATTTTTAGAGCGGAATTAGTTGAAATACCTTCTGAAAAAGATCCCGGAGCAATATTCTCATATGATGGAAAAGTTTTATTTGCTACTAAAGACCCACTTATATCTCTCAGGGCATTTGAATTACAGATAGAAGGAAGGAATAAAACAAGTGAAAGAGAGTTTTTAAATGGAATTGGTAGGAATATCTAAAGACAGCCCTTGATTCAGACCTTATTCATATCTTATCGTATCCAGTGGTGGTATCTTTACCGCTCGGTTAGATGGGTATAACCCTGTTAGATATCCTACTATACTACTCACTAGTGGCAATATGATAAACATATACCACGGCAGAACATTTATCATAATAAAGCCACCACCTTTCGTAAAAGAAAATATTGATATCACAATAGAAACAAGAGTTCCTAAAATCAAACCTAATATCACACCTCCTATGCCTCCCACTAAGCCCATAAACATTGATTCGTTAAGGAAAAGTGTTCGTATTTCGTCGGACTTCATTCCTATCGTTTTCAATAAGCCTATCTCCCTCGTTCTTTCTAACAATGACACAGTTAATGTATTGACCATACCTATAATGGCTATAGTAAAGGCAATTATACCTAAAGATACCAACCCTAAGCGAATATTTTTAAACAAAGATTGTACTTGAGAGACAGTATCCATAACAGAACTGGTTTGAAAGCCCAAAACCTCAATTTGTTTACGAATCTCAGAAAGTTTCGTTCTATCCGAAATAATTACAGTTAGTTGAGAATAACCCTCCGGAACATAATTTTTCATTTCATCTATATTCATATATACTACTGATGGGTTCCCATCATCGATTACCCCAACTATCTTATAGGGCTTACTTGCATCAGCCGAATCTTCTTTGATTTCTACGCTCTGATTAATCATTAATAAATCAACTGTTTTTCCCAATATATCATTAGCACTACCGCCTAAAATAGATAAATATTCTTTATTTATGACAATTTCATTATAGCTATCATTTAAGCTATCTCCTGCTAACCAAATATTTTGAGATTGTTCCAAATATCCAACAGGCACTCCATAAACAACTAGGTCCGTATTAGCACCATTAAATGAAGATTTCGCCGCAGAGTTTATTAAAGGGAAGCTCTCTTTTATCCCCGAAATTTGATTAATAGAATCTAATAACTCATCATTTAATTCTACATTGCTACCAACAATCGGCGAAACTTCAACTGCATTCTGATTTTGAATTCTTGTAACTTCATTAATTACCAAATTCTCTAGTCCATAACCTATGGATAATAGAAAGACAATAATCCCTATACCTATCGATACTCCCAAAATAGTAGTAGATGTACGAGATTTATTCATAGTAAGATTTTGAAATGAAATTTCTGTTAAATCCAACACATTTATACTTTCTGAAATATGGGTATCCTTCTCTCTTGAAGAAGATACTTTAGTCATCCTCTCTTTGAATTTTTTCATTTTGTCAACAGAAATCTTTCCAATTAAAAATCCTATTGCCAATGTAAAGGTATTAATCAAGAAATAAAAGATAAATTTCAAAAAATAGCTAATACTTTGAAAAAAATTCTTTCCCGGCATATCGTTTTCTACAAACTTAGTAATTGGAAAGCTTCTATCATTCTCTAATTGTTTCCTTTTCCCCTTCCCTTGTATGAAATCATTAAGATCGGTTTGTATAGCTTTCAAAACGCTATCCATATCAGACTGTTTAGTAATAATTTCTTTGTATAATTCACCATCCAACATAAATATCGTTCTGTCCGATTCACGAAGGTATTCAGGATTGTGTGTAACCATAATAACGGTAATTCCATTTTGCGTTAAATCCTTGAGTAAATCTATCATTTCCTGACCGCTTTTTACATCTAGATTTCCTGTAGGTTCATCAGCTATAATTACTTTTGGATCAGTTACTAAACTTCTTGCTAAGCCCATTTTTTGTTGTTCTCCTGCGGATAGCTCGGTAGGCATATAATCAGATTTATCCAATATACCAACCCGTTTCAGCATTTCTTCAGCCTTATATATAGCCTCTTCTTTTGGAAGTCCTAATAGTTGGGCTGATATTGCGATATTTTCAACTACTGTCAGTGATCTAACCCAATTTTGTTTCTGGTAAATAATACCCATATCTCTTTTTCGAACATCTGCTCTATCATCCGAGTTCATTTTCCACATATCTACTCCTCCAAATCGTACAATACCTGCATCTGGCTTTTCCAATCCCATCAAAATATGTAAAATGGTTGATTTTCCACAGCCTGAGGGACCAAAAATCACTAAAAATTCATTTTCATATACTTCAAAACTGATATTTTTTAAAACATGCGTAAACCTATCTCCAGTTTGGAAACTTTTTTCAATTTCTTTTATATCTATCAGTTTCCTTTTCTCTTCATCTAAGCTTTTCATTTTCTATTCTACTGGAAAAAACTAAATATATTTCCCAAACTGTTAAGAACTGTTTCCAAAACAGTATTTGAGGCTTTCGGAGTAATGGTTACAATTGGGGTAGAGTTTGCCTCATTTTCGGCAGTATCTACAGACACAACCCCAATACTATATACTTTTGATGGAGTTAGCCCAGATATAACAACGACGTGCTTTGTTCTTAGCTCACTATCTGTTTGCGTACTATAATTGTAAATACCACTTGTACCCTCTCCATATTCAACTCTACTTGTACTTGGCTCATCAGTTTCCCAACTCACAATGAGTTGAGCACTTCTACTTCTCTCACTTTGTATGCTCCTGCTTAGCAGGTCTCCCTGTACTTTAATATTTGAAATCTTTGGCGGTCTTGTATCAGTAGCTGTAGTAAATCTTATCTCATCAGAGGTAGCTTTATTCCCTAATTTATCAATTCCTTCTACAGTTGCTACATATCGAGTCATTGGATTCAATCCAGAAATACTCATGCTATGAGAGCCAGCTTTCATCTTCGTATCCAATTTATCGACGGATGCCGTCTTTCCTTCTTCTGCAGTATAGGTAACTATCGAAGATGTCTCTGTATTAGTAAACCAACTTACAACTATTGTTGGACTCGCTACATCCTTAAGTTCTTGTATTGTAACATTACTAATTCTAGGCATAGGAGGTGTAGTAAATGAGTGGGTCTCGATTGAATCGTAAGAATAGCCCTCTGGATCTGTTAAGCTAATTTTATAGTTGTAGGTCGTACCATCACTTAATTCATCAAGAATTACGGTATATTTACTATCAACTGGTGAGGTATTAATCTCCTTTAACCCCGTGTATGTGTAGCCCTTACCGTAATATACAGAAGCTTTACTTGCTCCTTTCACCTCGAAAGAAATTGTTGCAAAATCTAAACCTACTCTCTCCACTTTTGAAGTTATCACTTCTGGCATAGGATCAGTTCTAAAGGATATTTCTTGACTCATACCAGTATTTCCATCCTCATCAGTCCATTTAGCTTTAAAATAGTAAATTGTATCTGCTTGTAGACTATTAAGCCTTATCTTGTGATCTGTCGTTTGCACAGAATTATACAATTCTTCATCAAAATATTGCCCTGATGTAGTACCATACATAATCTTTGTATCTGAAGCCCTATCTGTTATCCAATTAACTGTAGCATGTCTAATAGCTACCTCTGTTAATACAATTCCAGATACTAAC
>JAKPKF010000108.1 GCA_029553845.1 bacterium
TGACTAAAGTCCGAAAAGACTTATAATCAATAACGCCAGCTATGGGCATTATACATAGTTAAAAAGCATGATAGATGAAGAAAAGGAGATAAATGGTCAACCAGCTCCAGTTGACGAAGAAAAAGAGGTTAAAAATCCTGAAGCCTCGCAGGAAGATGTTCAGGAAGAAGACGCTGAACAAGATAGTCAAGAAATTGACTACAAAGCAGAGCTTGAAAAAGCCAAAGCAATTCTTGAAAAAAAAGAAAAGCAATTAGGGCAAGCCGAACACAAGATCGTAGAACTCAAAAAACAAAAGAAAGAAGAATTTGATGAGTTTGATGAGTTTGATGAATTTGATGAAGAGGAAAAAGATAATCGTCCTGATGTTAAAGAAGTTATAAGAGAGGAATTGATTGCATTCAAGAGAGAAATGTCATCTGAAAGAATAGATGAAACAATCTCTAAACTAACAGACAATCCTGACGAAATAGCTTTAATCAAACATCACTACGAAAACTCTATTAAGCCAACTGGTTTTGATAAGGAAAGTATTGCGATAGATATTCAAAATGCTTACACCTTAGCAAATGCACAGAAAGTTCTAAAACAGAACAATGAGCTTAAAGAAGCACTAAAAGCTAAGAAAACTATTTCAGGAGGCACTGGTGGAAGTTCTGCAGGAAAGGCAGTTAAGTCAAGTGGTTACCCAGATACATTATCTCAAGCAGATATTAGTTTCTTAAAATCACAAGGCATAACTCCAGAGAAGTATAATAAATTAAATAAAAAGTAAAGATATGGCAAAATTAGATGTAAAAATCGTAGATGCTCCATACAATGTTGTTCCAACCATTGTATGCAAAGTAGATGACTACACAACATCTTCTTCTACACAAATCTTAGCTGGAGAACCAGTTAAGTTAAGTGGACAAGGTGGAAATGTAGTTGTTAAACTAGCAACAGGAGATCCAGAAATCGGAACAGATATAGTATTTGGTATTGCTGCTTCAGATGACACAGCAACAGCAACAGCAGACGGTGAAGTAGAAGTATATGCTCCATTACCTGGAATTATATACAGATGTAAAGCAACAACTCCTGCTAATTTAGCAGAAGGAATTAGATATGACACAGTATGTTTTGATCTATCAGCAGGCGGTGCTTATACAGTTGATGAAGATGAAGGCACAGATGAAGATGTTCATGGTCTAAGAATAGTAGATTTCGATGCTACAAATGGCACAGTCGACTTCGAAATCAAGATTAACGCAACAAGATACGGTGCTTTAATAGCAAGTAATTAAAAAGACATATGAACATAACAAGTAATTTAAACCCAAACGTAGTAAAAACAGCTCTTGATGAAGTATTTATGCAAGAGTTCGATTTACAGCAAGGTCCTGGAATAGCAACAGCAGAAACAGCAGCTATTTTCAGACAAGAAACAATCACTAACGCAGCACAAATTGGAGAAATCTTCCAAGGTTCTGGTATGTGGTTTGAAAGAGCAGAAGAGCAAGATGTTGCAAAATCTACTCCTAGATTCGGAAACAAGTACACTTACAGCGTTGTAAACTTCGCTAACAGCGTAGAAATCTCAAAGAACTTCTTTGATGACAACATGCACGGTGCTTGGCAGAAAATCGTAAGAGACTTCGCAGAGAACGCAAGAGTAACAAGAGATATGTCAGCATTTGAAATCTTTAGAGGTGCTTTCACAACAACTCTATCCGCAGATGGTGTAGCTCTATGTTCTGACTCTCACGTAACATTAAGTGGAGGAACAGTTGATAACGCTTTAACAGCAGCATTATCTCCAACATCACTTAACACAGCTATCGTAATGTTAAGAGAACAAAAAGCTCAAGACGGAACTATCAAAGGTTCTAACCCTTCAGCTCTATTAGTTCCTTCAATGTTATTCAAGACAGCTTGTGAAATTGTAGATTCAGAGTTCTTAGCAGACACAGCAGACAACAACATCAATGTTTACTCTTCAAAGTATGCTATTAGTGTATTCCAATCTCCATACTTAGGAGCTGCAGCAGGTGGAAAAGGATTAAAAACTGGTTCAAACACAGCTTGGTTCTTACTAGGTAGAAACCACTCAGTAACAAGATGGATAAGACAAGGAGTAGAATTAGCATTAGTTGACTGGAGAACACAGAGAAACAATAACTACATTTACAAAGGTGA
>JAKPKF010000168.1 GCA_029553845.1 bacterium
TGCCATTTTATTTCTCCTTACTATGAAATATAGCCCGAGAGTGGAGTTGAACCACTGTTGCGCTTTTTTATTAGCGTACCTAACCGCTCGGTCACACAGGCAAGTGTTCAGCAATAACCAACGGTTCCATGCCGAACGATATATATAATAATAGGTTGCATTTTATAGTCTGCCGACTGTTATTTCCAGCCCATACGGGCAAGGATTTAGGAAGTGTCCGGCGTTGAAACAGACCGTCAGCTATTACTGAACTTCCTACCTAGTTTGTGGTAGGTACTAGGAACCGTGGAAGCCTACACCGCGAACAGTCGGCGGTTCAGCTTCATGCCTAGTGGTCAGATACAAGTATCTCCCCGTTGCTAGGACTTCGCAAGATGTTATTACGCCATGCGGTCAACTCACAGCAACACATCCAGAAAACCGTTTTAGCGATTCTTGCACCAGCAGGTTTTATTCCCATTCGCTCGCTGGTAATTAAGTGTTGTCCATCGGCTTAAATCCGATTTGTGTCCACTTTTCAGGAATGTAGTAAATCGAAACTACTGGTAGTTGTATACCAAAGCCCACTAACATACAACTGCTAGTTGCTTATTCCTGTTAATACTTATATAACCTCACTTGCTTCTTCAAGTGTTAGGTTCATTAATCTTTCTTCCTGTATCTTTATAGACTTTTCTATAGCAGGAAGATTTCCTATAAGGCTTTTGTTTACAAGCTCTTTATAGTTTCTAATACTACTTTCAAGTAATTCATAAACGTACATCTTAACCTCCGTATGTATATAAGATATCATATATATTATATCTTGTCAATACCATTGTATTCTTTTTCTTGTTTTTCTTGTATGTATCCAATACAATCTGATAATCCTCCAAACTCTTCATCTGTATCATCATAATAACCACAGGTTATAAAATCCTGTAAACAATTTTTGCACCTAATTGGTATAATAATCTCTTTTTCAATTTCCATGTTAAACATTCTTTTCATTCCTTACATACACCTGTTTGTCAATATCTGTATTAATTATTAATTTAATTTATTTCTTATTTGTATTAGTTCTTGAAGTATTAGCTCAAGCAAACATTCTGTTTTATATATTAAATGTTCAGGTGTTCCTATTTGTGCAGGTGGTTTCAAAAAAGATATATCATCTGGCTCATAGTCAAAATCGTGAAAATCGCCCCTTGGTTCCTGTTCTTCTTCATTTCGACTAGATACGCTGATAGTATTATTTGTGTTGTTTTTTATATCGATTGTTTCTGGTTTCATCTGCTTAATCCTTCCTGTATTTTATATGATAAACGTGATTTCCTAACATACTAACTGATAATGTATGTTTTTAAGCAAACTTACCTTTATTCCTTTCATTTTATACCTCTTCTATTTCTTTTACATGGTAATAAGAATAATAATCTTCCGTAACACCGTAAGAAAAATCTCCATCATATCCGTTTATATAACCTTCAGAACCCCAGTCATCTATACACATCTGTTTAACCTTTTCAACGTTAATATCAGAAAAAGCAAACACTTTTATTAAATCATCAGTGTGTCTGTCGTGTCTTATGTAAACAATAACTTTATTCATATAAATCCTCCTTGTCGAGTTGAAGCAGTTGTTAGATGTTCCTCTATTCTTTTCTTAGCAATTTCAAAATACTTATCATCTTTCTCGATACCAATAAAGTTTCTGTTTGTATTGATACAAGCAACACCTGTAGAACCCGAACCCATGCAATTATCGAGAACCGTTTCACCTTCAATGGTGTAGGTTTTGATTAGGTATTCAAGAAGGGCTACTGGTTTTTGAGTGGGGTGAAGTTTTCTGTTTCCTCTTGTCCCTCTTGAAAACCTTAATACAGACCTTGGGTATCTCAATGAAGGATTATAATTGTCAGAAATTTTTGATTTACAAGAAATAGTATCTATTATATTCATCTCCCCTGACTGGCTTTTATTTTTGGTTTTATTGTTATTATTTGGTTGACAAGATGCCTCCATAACAGGAAAATATCTTCCACCACAAAAAACGGATATTATTTCGTGTACTCTTGCCGCTTCATACTTCATATTAAATATATTAGTAGGACGTTCTTTTTCCCAAATCCAATCATATTTATATTGCTTTATATTACTCATTCTCAAATGACTTGAAAACGGCTCACTACCAAACAGCACAATCGCCCCACGATCTTTAATAATCCTCTTGTACTGTTCCCATAATGGTTCAAAAGGAATTATTACATCCCACTTGCAAGCGGTTGTTCCATACGGCAAATCACACAAAATCATATCTATTGACTTGTCAGGAATATCCTTCATCTTTTCTAAACAATCACCGTGAATTAGTTGCATCTTGTCTCCTTAGTCGGCCATCCGCGT
>JAKPKF010000171.1 GCA_029553845.1 bacterium
AATTCCCATTAAGCAAAACTATAGTATCAGATCGTTCATTCATTTGCTCATTGGTTTACCAATCGCTTGAAATAGAGGCGAAGCACTTATGGCCACCATTTAGCGCTATCAAACAAGTCTACGATCAGCAACTATCTATTATACCTCCAAACCTTGTCATTTATATTCATGCTGAACCATCAGTGATACATCGTAGGTTGTCAGCAAGAGGCGAAGATCACTACCTGACACTTGATCAGATCAATGCAATACAGGCCCGTTACCAATTAATCTTCCAGTTGTTTAACCTCAATGTCCTACCCATTGATACTAGTATGACTCCCATAGATATAAATGTCAGCAAGATTCTATCTTATATACAATGACGAGTAATAATACTTCCTTACCCTTTGATATTAAGTGTAAAAGATGCCGAACCATCACAACTAACACAATCCATTTCCAATCATTAGACAATACCTATTTTGAAATTGCATGCACATGTCCCAAGTGTAATAAAATCCATCATATGTATATCAAATTGGGACCAAACCTCATTATAACAAGATATTGATGCATTATACTTTTATCTGAAATGCAGCAGAAGACTCCTTCCTCGGAGCATAGCGACAGGGAGGAGATGAATGCTGCAATAGTATTAAATATTACTGTATACATAAATAATATTGTATGCTGTCATTGACTTGTGTTCTCCATCCTGATAAAAGGGAGTATGAGATACTGAAAAGTCTGTGCAGAGCATCAAAGAACCTGTATAACTTTGGACTGTACCAAACAAGACAACATCTGTTCTTGAATAATGCCTTCCTGAAGTATCCTGAAAACTATCATATCTGTAAAGAGAATGAGAACTACAAGTATTTGCAATCTGCTTCAGCTCAGCAAACATTGAAGTTTGTTGAACGTAATATGAGATCGTATTACTCATTAAAGAAGTTATCAGATAAAGGAAAAGTAGATCCGCCAAGTCTTCCAAGATATTTGAAGAAAGATGGATATTTCATGGTTGCATTCCCGAAGAATGGGTTCTCATTCAAAGGAAACAAAGTTGAATTAGGCACTTCCAGAGAGCAAGGAAAGGGTAACAAGTTATCCTTTACGATTCCAGAACCTATTCGTAAGATAAAACATAAGATTCAGGAGGTCCACCTTTTACCGTCATGGCAAGGGAGGTTCTTTAGGATCAAGTATATCTACGAAGAAACACCTCAAGTAATGCAGTTAAATCCAGACAGAGTGTTAGGCATAGATCTTGGATTAGACAATTTTGCTACGTTAGTTGGACACGGGACTACCACTATTATCAGTGGTAAGTATATTAAATCTTATAACCGATGGTTCAACAAAGAGAAAGCCAAGATTCAGAGCCAGAAAGACCTGCAAGGATACAAACACAAAACTCATAAAGAGATCCTGTTATCAGAGAAACGTAATAATGTAATCAATGAGTTCCTGAACCAGTCTGTGAACTTAATCGTTAAACAATGTATTCAGAACGATATCGGAACAGTGATAATTGGTGATTTTGAAGGTGCTAAAACTGGAATCAATCATGGAAGAAAGAACAACCAGAACTTCGTTTCAGTTCCGTATTACAAGTTCAAAGCCAAATTGGAATCTAAATGTCAACAGTTGGGAATCCAATATAAAGCAGTGAATGAAGCATACACTTCCAAATGTGATGCATTAGCAATTGAACCAGTTCAGAGACATGAATCTTACTTAGGATCGAGAAAGAAACGTGGATTGTTTCAGTCATCCACGGGCGTTCTATTGAATGCTGATGTGAATGGTGCTCTGAACATCATTAGAAAAGTATCTGGTGATTCTCCTGTAAAGGAGATAATCAGTAGTGGTCGTGTCAACCGACCCGTTACTGCATATCTTTGTGGTAACAAATTAAATGTGAAGGGTTCTTACTCTTCAAGCCCCATCCTCGCGTAAGCAGGGTGGGGTAGTTGACATAAGTTCCATCCTATATATCTCAATGACAGCCGATGAAGTAACAGAACGTATTAACCACGCCAAGCGTGTTCGTTTTGGAAATTTTTGGGGTCTCGGACCAGAACATCAATATACCAAAGAGTTTCTCCTTCAAATCATTAATGCCAAATTAATTGATAACATCACCTACAATAATAAAGTTGTTCCGGTTACATTCAGTGTGAAATATTTGGCTAGAGAACTCCTCAAGGTCGATTATCACACATTTATGTAGTGCCAACCCTTATATATAACCACAGCGAATTATAACTTGTATGTATGTATCAAACCGTACACTCATTAGCATTGCCCTAACAATTGAATTCATAACAGGTCTGGTTACTGCACATCTTCATGAATATAACATGATATATCCAATTGTAGCAATTGTAATCGGATCAGGAATAGCGGCAGTAATTGTTGGCAATATCGAGTAAGTGTATATGTCACACACTTGTAGAGTTTGTAAGCAACCATTGACCCTTGATAACATTTATCCAAGCAACTTTAAAAAGCACGATTGGATTTGTAAAACTTGTGACAATGCAAAACGCAATACAAGACGTAAAAAGGTAATCCCCCCACCCCAGTATAACCCTGATGACGTAGCATTCAAACATGGTGGTATATCCAACCACATACCCGATATTCCTAAAGTATCAGGCTGTTGTCAGTTATGTGAAGCGTATGATTCATCAACCAGCACATGTCATTTGTTGCCCCCACCATGGCCAAGAGTCTTCAAGGATGATTGGTGCATGGCCTTTGTGTATCTGGCTTAACCACTCACTACATTTATATATGTGTAACGCTAATATCACATATGTATCATATGGATGATATAGGTACGACTGTGCCAACAAGGTAGAACACATGGGATAGGATCTTTTTCCATTCCCTTTGTTTTATCAAGCATGAGGGCTGTTACCTACCAACTATTCTTCGCGTCCAATTAAGCCAACCAAGTAATTATATAGTCGGAGCATCAACACTATACTATGTTACAACTACCCTTCATCAAATGTACCCACTGCGGTAAATCAACATTAGAAGACGAGTATTTTATATCTGGCTGCCCGGCCTGTGGTCACCGTGATGGGATCAACTACACCGATTACAAGCGGCGGAGTTACCTGGCCGATTACGAGGGTGTTAACGTGTTTCGCGGCAAATTTCGCAAAGTTGGCAACCTGCACTTCAAACATGGCAAAACCTATGCCCTTATTGATGATATTGAATGCGGCACCAAAAATCACGTGACCAGCCACGCTTTTGTGGTTGACTTAAGCCCCAATACAGTTACCTTGCTTAAAAACATTCGTCCGGGCACCACCATCCAGTTTAAGGCTCGCGTCCATCAATATGATAAAGTGCAAAAAAAGTTCGGCTTTGATCATATGTGCCATGTCGTGCCCTTCAAGTGATCTGTTATAAACTTTACTCTTTTTTACATTCAACTCAATTGTGAGTCGTAATCTCTACACACTGTTGACACTCCTTTATATATTGGTATTCGATAGTTATAAATATGGTAAGAATAGGTTACTTATATATCTATGGAAAACATAGCAGACTTTTATAGGGAACAGGCCGAAGAAGCTGCCCAATATGTCAATATCGGATACAAGTCCATCAAAATACGTGAATTTGTTATAGATCTCGCAGATGTGCTCGGTGAACGGTACCTTGTTGAGTATGCTGTATACAATGCCTTTATGAGCGAGTTTCCGTCAATCGAAGTCTCTCGTAACTATTTTCATACAGTTTGTAGTCGTGGGTTCAAGTGCTTCACAGATGAGACCAATAAGACATGGATCGACACTAAACTTGTCCGTGACATTAAACAACGCAAGCGAAAAGCATGATACTTGACATCTTGATGAAAATTCTCAACCTGTTGTCCTTCGCTCATTGCCGACATTGCCATCGACGATTAACTGACGAGGATCAAATCTTCATCGTGGCAGGCGAGTATTACTGTGTACAGTGTCGTCCACGCTAACAACTTTACGCATTAATCGGTGCTAAAAGAGGCCACTTAATATGCTTGACAAAAACACAGGGAGGAAATTTTCCCTCCTTATGTTTTCGCTGTTGGGCACCCAATATGTTAGTGCTACACATATATAAATGTAGTAGGTACATAGCCTAGTATATAAACTTGTTTGCAAACATTTAAGTAGTATAGCCCCTCATATATAAACTTAATGACTGTCAAGGAAGTCCCAGAGCGTAACTGTGAAACATGTAAGTTCCAAGAGGATGATTTTTGTAAGCGAAAGC
>JAKPKF010000195.1 GCA_029553845.1 bacterium
GGAAAAGAAAAATGACTATTATTGAATTACGTGAAAAACGTGCAAAAACCTGGAGTGCAATGGAAACATTCCTTGACTCTCATAGAAATGAGAAAGGTGTACTTAATATGGAAGACGATGTTACGTACTCTAAAATGGAAAGAGATCTTGATGATCTTACCAATGAAATTAAACGTCTTGAAAGAAAAGATATGATTGAAGCTGAACTTAATAAGCCTGTTTCAAATCCTATCACTGCAAAACCAATGACATCTGATAAAGAAGATGAAAAAACTGGTCGTGCATCTAATGCTTATAAGAAGAGTTTCTGGAATGTAATGAGAAACAAGCATTCTAATGCTCAAATTCTAAATGCATTACAAGAAGGAACAGACTCTGAAGGTGGTTTTCTTGTACCAGATGAATTTGAACATACTCTTATTCAATCACTTGAAGAAGAAAACATTTTCAGAAAACTTGCTCACGTCATTACAACTTCTACTGGTGATAGAAAAATCCCTGTTGTAGCTTCTAAAGGTAGTGCTTCTTGGGTAGATGAAGAAGGCACAATTAATGATAGCGATGATGCATTCACTCAAGTTTCAATCGGTGCATACAAGCTTGGAACTCTTATTAAAGTTTCTAACGAACTATTGAACGACTCAGTATTTAATCTTGAAGCATACATTTCAAAAGAATTCGGTAGAAGAATCGGTACTAAAGAAGAAGAAGCTTTCTTCAATGGTAATGGTGTAGGCAAGCCAGTCGGTATCTTTAATGCAACAGGCGGTGCTCAAACTGGTATTACTACAGCAAGTGCAACTGAGATTAAAGCCGATGAAATTATTGATTTATTCTATTCTCTTAAAGCTTCTTACAGAAAAAATGCTGTATGGATTGTAAATGATGCAACAATTAAGGCTATCAGAAAACTTAAGGATGCTAATGGTAACTACCTATGGCAACCTGCTTTAACTAGTGGAACACCAGACACATTACTTGGTAGACCTGTTTATACATCAAGCTATGTTCCTACAATTGCTGCAGGTGCAAAGACTATTGCATTCGGTGATTTCTCATATTATTGGATTGCGGATAGACAAGGTCGTAACTTCAAGAAGTTATCTGAACTTTATGCTGCAACTGATCAAACTGGTTT
>JAKPKF010000216.1 GCA_029553845.1 bacterium
GTCGGTGTATTTTATATTGCTTTTTTTACTAATGCTACAACTAGACCTGCCTTTTTAAGGACAACATCCACAGTAGCCGTTATTCTTAATGGCATACTATCTGCTACTAATGCTGCATTTGCTTCTGCTGATAGTGGAAGAACTACTAGTATGCCGGCAACGCTCGGTGCTTTTACAGCAGTAAGTGCCGGATATTGGACAGGAGTTAGTTAAATGGCAAATTTTCTAAACCCTGGCGGTACAGTTACAGTTTTACCTTCTACTGAGTCTTTAGATTTAGCTAGAATATTAATAGTTCTAGAAAAAATAATAGATTATTTAGATACTACTGTAACTAATTTAAATAATACTTATGACGTCTTAAATAGGTGATACAATGAGCTATTATCCTTCTACATACACCGGAACAGATGTTGCTACTGATATAAAAAGAACTTTTGGTGATGAAGCTGGCGTTCAAATAACAGATTCAGATATTATTCGCTGGATTGATATTGGTCAATTAGAGATATTGAAAAATACTCAGATATTAAAAGCAACTTCAACATCTGATTTAATTGTGGGTCAAACAGTTTATTCATTGGCTAGTTTAAAAATATTAAAAATTCAAGCCATACATGTTAATGGTTCTCCGATTCCTTTTATATCATTTCAAGAATCAGAGCAATACGTAGCACCTAATGATCCAACTAATATTGCTAGTGGAACACCTCAAGTATGGACAGAATGGGCTGGTAATATACATTTATATCCTGCTTCTTCTGTAACTGTATCAGGCGGCTTAAGCATATTTTATCTTCCTGCCCCCGCTAAGTTAGCCCAGTTATCTGATTCTTTGTCTATACCAGATACCTATTATAATGACTTAATTAACTTTGTTTTATCTAAGGCATACGAATTAGATGAAGACCCACAAAACTCTCAATTTAAATTAGGACAGTTTACTCAAAGTCTTGACGGAATGGCTAATAATGAAAATATACCTCAAGTAGCCTATTACCCAGTTATAACTGTCTTACCTGAGGATGAGTAATGTCAGGAACTCCTGTAAAGATTGGACCGTTTACGAATGGTCTTAATATTCTAAACGAACCTACTACAATAGCAGATACTGAGTGCGTTGAACTACTAAATTTTGACGTTGACCTAGATGGTTCTATTGTAAGTAGGCCGCCTATTGTAGAGATATCAAATGGCATTGCTGGCGGAACCCACTATCTAGGAATGTTCATATCAACTACAGGGGTAGTATATTTTATTTACCAGATTGGTACAACCTGTAGGGCTTATGACGTAGCCGGAAATAGTTGGTCTACTATTGCTAGTAATACTATTATCAGTAATTGTGTGCAATATCAAAATAAACTTTGGCTTATTGCAGATGTTACTAGCGCTAGCAATGGTGGATCATGGGTTCCGCTAGGTGGATTTACATTAGTGGCTACTATGCCTAGAGGAATTTTTGGATGTGTTTATAAAGAACGTTTATTTATAGCAACTGGTCCAGGCTCTACTAACCCTAGTAGAATAAATTTCTCAGGAGCCGCTAACTTTAGTTCTTGGACTGGTACTGACTTCTTCGATATTGCTAATGGAGACGGTCAGTATATCTTGCGTATTCATTCTTGGGCCGGACAAATCGCTGTATTTAAACAAAATTCAACATATACATTTGGCTATGATAGTTTACCGACCAAGGGTGTAACGCAACTACAATCTAATACTATAGGTATTGCCTCTACATGGGCACTAGCAGAATTTGAAAATACTTTATACGTACTTTGGGGAAATTATCTATACTCAGTAACTAACTGGAACTGGGATCAAATAAATATAAAAGTGCCTTTTTCTCTATACTCATACAAAGCAAAAACATCATGGACAGATTTTACAGTCTCTATAGTAAATAATAGACTGATAGTTAGATTTTATGATAATTTTTATGTATACGGATTAAAGACTCGTGCTTTTTCTATGTGGAGATTTAATACAGCATCATTTACTCCGTCTAGTTTCGTTAGATATCCTTTACTGGACTCTACTACTGGTCAAACTTTTTTTATATGTGCAGATTATGATAAATCTAAATCTCGTATATATAAGTTTATTGACACAGTTACTGGGACTAATACTGAGACCTTTGATTGTTCAATAACGACTAAAACTTATGATTTCAATGTTCCATATACATTCAAAAGATTATTTCACTGGGGCGTAGATTTATTTGCTAAGACTCAAGTTCAATTTAAAGTTATGCCTGTAACATATAATATTCCAGTTACCTGGGGTCAGTTAAATAGTCAAGGAACAAAATGGAGTCAACTTAAATCTTGGGCTAGAATATTAGATATTTCTTTAGATGTAACTGATTCTGCTACTTCTGCTAATCCAACAAATGTTAGAACGTATATTAAATTAGTAAAATCGTTGCGATTCAGACAACTTGCGTTTAGAATCATATCAACAGTTGATGGTTCTATTAATACAGGACCATTAAGAATATTTTCTGTTACTGCTTTTACCAGTAATAAAGAACTAGTAACGAAGAAGATAAGCTAATGGGAGACCAAAACTTTGTAGCCTATCTAAAAGGTAGACGTCAGTCTTTTAATCCTTTTAGTGCTGGTAATAAGATATACGAGGGAGTTTCAAACTCCCCGAATACTGGACCAACTAATGATCCTCTTGCATATAAAGAGAGAGATCAAGAGGCTTTAATTAGGAGAAATGCTTTATTACGAAGACTTAAAGCTAACTCTAAAGGTAAATTTATGTCTTCGGCTAGTTTAACACCATCGCAAAGGAATTGGTAAAATGGCTCTTGAAGGACATTCTTTTGGTGGAAGTGCCTCTCCCTTTATTTTTGGTAATGCTAATCCAAATAAACAATTTGTAGGACCTGTAGCTGGACCACCTAAGTCTATAGCCCCGCCTAAAACTACACCAGCAGCACCTAAAAAACCTGTTGCTGTAAATAGGAAACCATCGCCCGCTGTAGGTTCAAATTCTACAGGAGCAATATCTCCTACTGCTCCTGTGCAGCCTAATGTCGACGAATGGCTAGCGAATGATGTTGCCTATAAAACTCAAAGCGATCAGCTAGCAAAAGCATGGGCTGATTACCAAGCACAGTCTAAGCAAACTGAAGGGCAGTACCGTACAGATTATACTTCCAAGCAAGCAGAACTAGGTAAAACAAGAGAACTTGCTGGGCAGGAACTTGAGTCAGATTATGCATCTAGAGGTATGTTAGGCTCTGGTCTTTATGCTAAAGCCTATACTGATTACACTACTGATTATGATAATCGTCAAAAGCAATTAGACACTGGACTTAGTGATTTTCTTGCTAATCTATTAGCTCAAACGAATAATTATAAGTCCGAACAAGATATTGCTGCTGAAAAGGCTAAGCAGGATGCAATAGCGCGTCGCGCTGCTTCTATGGGAGTTTAATATGCCTTCTAAACCTTCTCCTTTTATTATGGGAGATACTCCGTTAGGTTTTGTTGGTCCTACATTAGGTGACCCACAGGATCGGGATAAGCAAGAAGCGGTAGCACAATTAAGACGTCTTGCTGGTTATCCTGATCCAGACCCTTATGCTGGGTACGATCCTAATGCTATGGCAGCATCTGAATTTGCTCCTCAGTTTGATGCGCTTAATGCTGCTGTGAAAGAGCAGCAAAGTAGATTCAATACATCGAATGCTGACTTAGCCAAAATGTTTGAGTCTCTTGCGCAATCTACGCTAGGGCGTACAGGAGATGTTAAAAATTTATATGATTCGTCTGGTAAACAGATGGGTCAAAACTATATGAATGCTGCTGATAATACTACTAGAAATTTTGGCGAGTCTGCTAATAAATTAACAGAACTTATGCAGCGTTTAGGTATTCAACAAGCGGCTCCTAGTGTATTTGCTCAAAGTCAAGGCGAATTAGGTAGAGCGCTTGCTGATCTTGCTGGACGTTCACAAAATAATGTAGATACTAATACAGCATTGGGTCGTAATGAGATATCTTATCTTGGAAGAACAGCAGATACTAATAGACTTGCTGGAAAAAATGCACAAGCAGATCTTCTTCGTCAATTCCAAGCATTACAGGCTCAGAATGAACAAAAACGTATTGAATTAATGTCTGGCCAACAAAATGCTGCTAATCAGTATGGTCTTAATTTAGCTAAAATGAAACAAGACGCTGCTTTGTCTCAAATAGATCAAGCTAAACTTGAATTAGAAAAGGCTAAATTTGGGCATCAAGTCGCTAACGATGATTTTACTAATTCACTCAAAGCACAAGATGCTCAGTATAGTACAAAAGACCCCAGTGCTGCTTTAAGTAATCGAGCATATGAGATGTTCGGTGGAGATGCCACAGCAGCATCTACTGCTACTCTTGGAATTATTCAAGCGTATCAAAATACAGGAGGTACTTCACTTCCTGCTATGTTAGCAGAAATTGATAACTTAACTACTAGCGATCCTCTTACTAGAGATAGATACAAGCAACTAGCATTAGGATTCTGGCTAGGGATATCTGGAAAATAATATGGGATCAAGCAGTTGGTTAGATAAATATAAGGCTGATTTAGCAGCAATAGTAGCCAAAGGCTCTACTACTAAAGTAAAGTCTCCATATGAGATAGCCAATTTAGTTGCCTCTACTCCTAGATTGGCTAGTGAGGCTGACCTAAAAAATGCTGCTTGGGATACATATAATCCATTTCAAAAAGTTTTATTTGCTGATAATACTCAAAAAATATTAGATGTTCTCTCTCGTGGAATGTACGCCTCTGCTTCTTTTGTTAATGAGGCTCAAAGACAAGCGTATATAGGAGAAGATAAAGGTAATACACCTAATTTTTGGGAACTAGACAAAGGAAAAATGCTTGGTGCTGCTGTAGAAGGACTAGAAGGGCAATCCAAGAAAACTTTCTCAGATGTTAATACAACATGGGAAAGTAGAATTAAAGATCCTGTACAGAGAGATCGTCTTGCTAATGATACTTGGGGAAAAGGCGTCGCATCTTTCTTAGAAGATGTTGTTTTAGATCCAACTACTTTTATAGGTCCCGGCACAGTAAAAGCAGGAATTAAAAGCGCAAAGAATGTAATTGCTCCGAATGCTAAATTACCTGAAATAGCACGTAACACTGTAAGAGAAGTTGATCCTGTTAAAGTTGCTAAGGAAGAAATAGCAACTACAGGAAAAACAATAGTAACTCCCGGTGTTGCTAAGAGCATTGGAATACCTAAAACAAAAACTATAGAAGCAGATTCCGTAGTAGCAAAAACTATTGCGGATGCAACTGAATCTGCTAATAAATTTGTTGCTGGAAGCAAAGCAAAATGGTTAGAAGGATTGACCGCTACAGGTGTAGAGAGAAACCCGGCGGCTGTCCGTGCGGCGCTCCTGGCTCAACGTGACACGCTCACGAGGGGCGTGGAGAGCCTGCGTTACTCCGAAGATATCAAGGGTAAAATTCCATCTATCTACAAAGAAACTACAGTTACAAGACCAACTGTTAAATCTACAGAAGAAATAGTTAAAATTCCCGGTAGGAAAATAATAGACTCGGCTAAGTTCAATACTGTAAAAAGATTAATACTACAAGAACCTGAACGTTTTGGCCTTACAATTACCAAAGATGGAATTAAGGCAGGAGAACGGACTTTTCCGCTTACTGAAATTAATGATATGGTTAACCATATTCTACCCAAAATAACTCCTGAGCGGCTAGCGCAGTATACAGTTAAACTAGAGGGTAGAAGTGGACTTGTTCATGAAATTCCTGCTCCGCTTTATTTAAAAGCACTAACTACTGGTAAAGTTCCTACAGGTGGCCCTGTAGGACTAAAAGAGTTCTTTGTTCCAAAAGGTGCAACTAAAGTTCCAATTAAAGAGTACGTAGCAGGAAAAAAGCTTAAGTATTCTGAGGCTGCTAAGCCAAGGGAAGAAAAAGTAATTAAACAACTAGAAGCAGTATTAGAGACTGTGCCAGATTTTACCAGACTTACTGTTAAAGAATTAGCTATATGGAAAAAATCTCTTGAAGGTATTCTCGATCCAGAAGATATTAAGGCTCTAACTGCTACTAGAAGTAAGGCTAGTTTTGAGTCTAAATTAGAAGAACTCTTTAGTAAAAGAGTACCTAAAGATTATAGCTCCTTTGATGAAATTATTGCTGCTGTAGAAAAAGGTTCTGTATCTAAAGAAGAACTTAATAGAGTTTTGGCTTTGCATGGTAATGCAAAGTCTATCTCTGGTGCCCAAAAGTTCTTAAATGATCTTAATACTAGAATTGAACGGCTTAATATTCCAACCGCTGAAGAATTAATTTCTAGCGCTGCCAAGGGCGATAAAAAAGCAATCGAAACTTTAGAATTTACTCCTGTATCTTTGACTAATGCAGAAAAAGAAGTAGTATCTAGAATTGTATCTCATGTAGTTAAAAAAGAATTTATGGACCCTAAAACTTGGAAATATGTAACAAATAAGGGTACACTAAGAACTTCCCCTACATTTGGAGAAGGACTCGGAAGA
>JAKPKF010000225.1 GCA_029553845.1 bacterium
CTGGTAAGTTACCTGAAGATTTACAAAATGCGTTAAACACTAAACTGAAGATGGAACAGCCGCTTGATGAATGGTGGACTGATTTCTATCAGAAGTGGAAGGATACAGATAAATTAGTTGATGAACCGTTAACCAAAACTGTTACTCTTAAGGTTGAAGTTGTCACTGATAATGTTGTAGAAGATGAAACATCAGAAGTAGAAGAGAGTGCTGAAGAAGCATCATTATTATACAATAATAACTTTGCTGATGTTCTTACAGGTAAAACAAGTGCAACCGGACTTAAAGCGATTATAAATGGAGAGATAGAAAAGACCGTTGATACGGCGGGTAAAACAGGTGAATTAGCAGCAAATAATTTTGCAGACACCTTTACTACCACAATTGAAGATAGGCAGTTAATTATATCAATTTATCCTTCAAAAACTTTAGATAATCTCAATTTCTCCGATTATAACGCAGATGATTATGGTACAAGTGTAACACAGACTCTTGATACAATTGTCATACCTATTGTTGATGAAGAGAAGAAAGAACAGGTAAAGGTTGATTCTAACACTGAAGGTAAAGCATTAGTTGAGTCCTACAAGAAAGGTGTAGAAGAGAAGAAACCTGAACTTGACGCTACAGTAGATACAGTAAAATCATCAATCCTTGAAAAGTTGAATCTTGCAGAGAAGGCGTATGATCTTGGTTACACATTTGTCAATTCCTACACAAGTGGTATATTAGCGGCACTTCCCGCTCTACAATCTGCAATCAATCGGATGAATGGTATTCTGAACAGTGTAGAAGCACCACCTGTCAATGTTACGTATAATGTGTCTGCTGCAATGGTTAACTTCGACGGTTTACCGCAACTTCAGGGTAGCGGCACTACGAATAACTATGACATTGATGTAAACCTGAATAATGCGACAATTCGTAATGAGCAAGACATAGATAAACTTGCAGATGCCGTGTATGAACGTATCAGTAGAAATGTGGGGTTAACAGCATGAAGGCGTTTCTTCGTGGATTACGCGATTATAATGTTAATTCTTACACGGTTACTCTGAAGAGTAATGAAAAGAAATATTGTGTTGTTACTATTTCTGCAAAAGATTACTATACGCTTCAGAGTGAATCAGAGTTGATGTTGATTGTTGATGGAATGGAAATATTCACAGGTATAATCAACAAAATTAACTTTGATTACCTGAATAATAAATACATTATTACCCTAGATGAACTTGCCTACAAATTAGCAATAGACTATGATTTGTTGAGTAAAAGTGCAAGTTTTGACATCACTTACACTTCAATAACCTCTGATACCATTTTGTCAGAGATCCTCGCTGAAACAGCGTATACAGTGGGCTATGTGCCGTCACAGACTATTACAGAACTGAAGGGTGATAAACTTAATCGCTATGAATGGTTACGTTTGCTCGCTGATAATTGTGTTTGTGGTTTAGATGCAAATGGTAAGTATACTACTGATTCTGCAAACATTGTCTCGGAACAGACTGCATGTGATGTGTGGACGGTAGGAAGTGAGATTTATATTGGTGTAAATGGTTGCACTCGTAGTAACAAGTCAAGTCATGTTTGGAACAAGAAAACATGCGATATAACTAACGCAATTATTGACATTCCAGAAATAGAGATTAATGTTCATCCTGTGCAGAAGGTTATTGTAATTGGTAAGAATAATGTTACTGGAGAGGCAAGTGTAGGAAATAATCCTACTATTGTTATTACAGATGATTCGTGTGTGGATGTAGCAGCATGTGAGAAACGAGCAAAGGATGAATTGAGTAAACAGAATAAGTTTGCATCCCTTACACTGAATATTGATCCTGATTTATTCTACTCGAAAGTTATTGAACTTGGTTGTCTTGTAACCATTGATGAACCTGCTTTTATTGCAGGAAATTATGAAATTATTGAAATGGAAATTACGAATGACAAATGCAGTATTACACTTGATAGACCAAAGAAAAGATTAGAAACTGTATTAGATGATTTGAAGCGCCGTATGAATTTAATTGAGAGGTGGAGATAAATGTATATTGGAGATATTTATATTCCGTATGTATCGGAATTTTCAGCAAATAAAACCACCAAAGAGAGTAAAGAAACTAACTTTATCTCCGGCGATGCTGATCTTGATGAGACTGCACCTAAACTGAAAGAACTTACTATAGCGGGTGTTGCAGCAGCATATGGAAGTAAAACTTCGGATGATTACGCTGATGATCTTGAGGCAGCATTGATACGTAATTCTGCCTACAATATTGTTGAGTATAATAATAAGAAGGGTTAC
>JAKPKF010000244.1 GCA_029553845.1 bacterium
GAAGAAGATGCCCACTCCTGCCGAATTAGCGTTCAGACTTGGCGTGAATAAAGGAATTTTCAAGACATACAAGAAGAGAGATAAGTATCGAGAGATATTAGATTGGTCTATGGACTGGATATTAGCGTGTTTGGAGTATCAGTTGCAGAAGGGGGCTGCTGCCAGTTTAATTTTTTTAGCGAAGAACTTAGGTTATTCAGATAAACTAGACCAAGTTATAGAGAGCAAGGTAAGTGTGACACTAACTGGAGATGTAAAGAAGTGGGCAAAATAGACATAAAGCCTTATCCAAAACAAGAGCAATTTTTCTTAGCGGACACAAGATATATAGCTTATGGTGGGGCAAGGGGTGGAGGAAAGAGTTGGGCTGCAAGGACAAAGGCTATGTTGCTTGCTTTAGGTAATGAAGGTTTACAGATATTGTTAGTAAGAAGGACACTAACTGAACTAAGGGAGAACCACATAATTCCATTAGCGATAATGTTAGAAGGGCTCGCAAAGTATTCGTCACAGAATAAGGAATTTATTTTCCCTAACGGTTCAAGGATAGTTTTAGGATATTGCAAGAATGAGATGGACGTACTGCAGTATCAAGGTCAAGCCTATGATGTAATATTTTTAGAGGAAGCCACGCACTTTTCAGAATTTCAGTTTAATGTATTTATGGAAAGTAACCGTATGAGCGGTATGGCGGGTGCTTTGTTTAAGCCAAGAATGTATTTAACCTGTAATCCAGGTGGAGTTGGACACGCTTGGGTCAAAAGGTTGTTTGTAGATAAAGAGTATCGAAACAAAGAGAAGAAAGAGAACTATACATTCATACAGAGTTTAGTATTTGATAATGAGTTTATAGTCAAGAACAACCCAGAGTACATTGAGAACCTTGAAAACCTACCCGAAATGCGAAGAAGGGCAATGTTGTTTGGTGATTGGGACGCCTTTGAAGGTCAGTTTTTTCCAGAATTTACAAGAGAAGTTCACGTTGTTGAGCCATTCGAGATACCTTCTAATTGGTTTAGATTTTTGTCACTTGACTATGGAATGGATATGACTGCTTGTTATTGGTGGGCGGTAGACCCTGATGGGTTTATGTATGCTTATCGTGAGTTGCACCAACCAAGTTTAATATTATCAGAGGCTGCACAGTTGATAGATGAGATGTGTTTAGAGCCTTATTCGTACATAACAGCAAGTCCAGACTTATGGAACAGGAGACAAGAGACAGGTAAATCTGGCTATGAGATAATGACTGAAAACGGTTTACATTCGTTAAGACCTGCCGGTAATTCGAGAATACCAGGTTGGAGAATGTTTAGGGAGTATTTGAAGCCTGTTAAAGACAGATATGGTAATTTAACCCCTAAATTAATGATATGTGCCAACTGTACAGAGGCAATTAAGAGTATCCCACAGTTACAATATCACGAAACAATACTAGAAGATGCATCTTCTAACCCACATGAAATTACCCACGCACCTGAAAGCATACGATATGCAGTTATGTCAAGACCACAGAGTGCTGAAGAAGCAAAGCCTGTTAAGATTAAGAATGTATTTATAAGAGAGAGAAACGAAGATTTCATTGGAGTAGGTGCTGGAGATAAAGTTATAGAGATTTAGGAGTTGAAATGATAATTATTCTGATAATGATATGCCTTATACATATTGGTATTTTATGGGAATTGCGTAGAATTTCCACCTACTTGCAAAAGGAAGTAAAAACTGTAATCCCTGTTTTTAAGGCATTCGCTAAAGATGTCAAAGAAACTAAGGAAATGACCGATTTTAAGACTGTAATGGATAATATTGATGCCTATGATGGCACAGGAAAAGGGCAGGCTAAGGTATGAGTGATATTACAAAAGTATGGAAAAGGTATGAAAACGGAGTAGATTACCACTTAAAGAATAACCTTTATTCAGAAACTGAAACATTTTACAATATGGTAGAGGGTAATCAGTGGGCAGGATTGGAAAGTGGTAATGAGATTTTCCCACAACACGATTTTGTATCAGTTGTAGTCAGTCATAAGACTGCGATGATAGCGTTAAATCAAATGACA
>JAKPKF010000245.1 GCA_029553845.1 bacterium
GAAGAAGATGCCCACTCCTGCCGAATTAGCGTTCAGACTTGGCGTGAATAAAGGAATTTTCAAGACATACAAGAAGAGAGATAAGTATCGAGAGATATTAGATTGGTCTATGGACTGGATATTAGCGTGTTTGGAGTATCAATTACAGAAGGGTGCTGCGGCGAGTTTAATCTTTTTAGCGAAGAACTTAGGATATTCAGACAAATTAGACCAAGTTATAGAGAGCAAGATAAGTGTCACACTAACGGGAGATGTTAAGAAGTGGGCAAAATAGACATAAAGCCTTATCCCAAGCAAGAGAAGTTTTTCTTAGCAGACACAAGATATATTGCTTATGGCGGTGCAAGGGGTGGAGGAAAGAGTTGGGCTGCACGAACTAAGGCGATGTTGCTTGCTTTAGGGAATGACGGCTTGCAGATATTGTTAGTCAGGAGGACACTAACAGAGTTAAGGGAGAACCACATCATACCTTTAGCTATAATGTTAGAGGGTATTGCAAAGTATTCATCACAGAACAAGGAGTTCATTTTCCCTAACGGTTCAAGGATAGTATTGGGATATTGTAAGAACGAGATGGACGTATTGCAATATCAAGGACAAGCCTATGATGTAATATTTTTAGAGGAAGCCACTCATTTTTCAGAATTTCAGTTCAATGTATTTATGGAAAGTAACCGTATGAGTGGTATGGCGGGTGCTTTATTCAAGCCAAGAATGTATTTAACCTGTAATCCGGGTGGAGTTGGACACGCTTGGGTTAAAAGGTTATTTGTAGATAAAGAGTACAGAAACAAAGAGAAGAAAGAGAATTACACATTTATACAGAGTTTAGTATTTGACAATGAGTTTATAGTCAAGAACAACCCTGAATACATTGAGAACCTTGAAAACCTACCTGAAATGCGAAGAAGGGCTATGCTTTATGGCGATTGGGACGCTTTTGAAGGTCAGTTCTTCCCTGAGTTTGTACGAGATACGCACATAGTTGAGCCGTTTGAAATTCCAAGTAATTGGTTTAGGTTTTTATCACTTGACTATGGAATGGATATGACTGCTTGTTATTGGTGGGCTGTTGACCCTGATGGATTTATGTATGCTTATCGTGAGTTACATCAATCAAGCCTAATAGTATCAGAGGCTGCTCAATTAATAACAGAGATGTGTTTAGAGCCTTATTCGTACATAACAGCAAGTCCTGATTTATGGAACAGAAGGCAAGAAACAGGTAAGTCAGGGTATGAAACTATGACCGAGAATGGTTTACACTCATTAAGACCTGCTGATAATTCAAGAATACCCGGCTGGAGAATGTTTAGGGAGTATCTAAAGCCTGTTAAAGACCGAGATGGTAACTTAACCCCTAAATTAAGGCTATTTGCTAACTGTACAGAGGCTATTAAGTTCATCCCACAGTTACAGTATCACGAAACGATAATAGAAGATGCCTCTCACAATCCACACGAAGTTACCCACGCACCTGAAAGCATACGATATGCTGTTATGTCAAGACCGCAAAGTGCTGAAGAAGTAAAGCCTGTTAAGATTAAGAATGTGTTCATAAGGGAGCGTAATGAAGATTTCATAGGCATAGGGGCAGGGGATAAGGTTATAGAGATTTAGGAGTTAAAATGGTAGTTTGTTTAATTATATTGTGTCTTATACATATTGGTATCTTATTGGAATTAAAGAAGATTACCACTCACTTACAAGGTCAGCAAAAGAGTGTAATCCCTGTTTTTAAGCCTTTTAACAAGGAAGTCAAGGAAACCAAAGAGATGACCGATTTCAAGGCTGTAATGGATAATATTGATGCCTATGATGGCACAGGAAAAGGGCAGGCTAAGGTATGAGTGATATTACAAAAGTATGGAAAAGGTACGAAAACGGAGTAGATTATCACGTTAAGAACAATCTTTATTCCGAAACTGAAACATTTTACAATATGGTAGAGGGTAATCAGTGGGCAGGATTGGAAAGTGGTAATGAGATTTTCCCACAACACGATTTTGTATCAGTTGTAGTCAGTCATAAGACTGCGATGATAGCGTTAAATCAAATGACA
>JAKPKF010000253.1 GCA_029553845.1 bacterium
ACCGCAATGGATTCGTCCGCGGCTCTAGGTTTAGACCCCATCAAAGTAATGCTAAGTATGCTCACACACTTACTACTGGTAGTGGGAACTCGCCCTTTGATAATTTCATCCTTGTACCGGAAGCTACGAAAGCAGGACTTAAGAAAGCCAAAGTAGGTGATGGCATTTATATCAATCGTCCTCATCAAAAACGCGGGGTCGTTCAAATTGATTCGATACCAACTCTTAAGACGAGTGCAGCGGATATTGGAGTGGTGGTAGAAGATGAAAATAAACTCGTGGCCATTCGTCGCCTTACTCCTAGAGAGTGCTTTCGACTCATGGGGTGGAGTAGCTACGATTTCATGCGTTTAGAAGGCAAAATCAGCGAAACGGGATTATACCGCCTAGCGGGTAATTCCGTCGTCGTAAGCGTTCTTAAAGCCATGTTTAGGGTATTATTTGGAGTGCAAGATGAAGAATAAGAAACAAGAAATCAGTGATCATCACTTTCTCATCGAGTTCTACTGGATGACAAAATTAGGACTCAAAGGTAACGAGCTACGAATGTATGCTCTCATATATTCCTATTCCCAAGATAACCAGGGAACTCTTTTTGCGTCCATCGATTATATCAAGCGAAGATTATCCTTAAAATCCCGGACATCAGTCTTTGACATTATTAACAAACTAATCGCCATGAATCTAGTGAAGAAAATCGAACGCTATGAAGGCAATATTCGTCTTGTTGAATATGAAATAATCCCTAACATTTATACCCGTTCAGAAAATGTACCACTAGTACAGAAAATGGACGGGGGTGGTACAGAAAGTGTACAGGGGGGGTGTACAGAAAATGTACCCAATAATAAAGATATATATAATAAAGAGATAACAAAGGATATATTAGATAAAATAGATTTATTAGATAAAATAGATAAAATTAGCGAGTTAGAGGACAAAGTCACCTTTGATAAGCATCATGTCTTAACTCGCTATCTCATAAACTCTGGTTATTTAACCCTA
>JAKPKF010000268.1 GCA_029553845.1 bacterium
ATATACTCAAAGCTAAGAAAAGAATAGAGGAAAAGGTTGTCTTGAAAGAAGAAATCGTGCTATAATCCAGACCGCAGTAGATATAATATTAGTTGTATGTAATAACCAACTGCAGGTTTTACATCACCAAAGGATAACCCTATGGTAAATAAAAAAACAGACAATGCCCAGTATGCACAGATTGATCAGTTTCTAGCGGATCAATCACATAAGATAAAAAAACTTTCAAAAGGAGATATCATTGAAGGAGATGTAGTAGATGTTAGAGATAGCTATCTAGTAGTAGATGTTGGTCATAAATCTGAGGGTATTGTTGCTGGAAGAGAATTAAAGAGTGATTCATTCAATTGGAAAGATTTAAAAGTAGGAGACAAGGTTCTTGTCTATGTTGTTAAGCCTGAAGATGAGGAAGGACAACTTGTTCTTTCAATTAGAAGAACACAACAGGCTAGTGCTTGGATTACATTAGAGAAAGCAAAGAAAGATAATGATGTAGTAGAAGCAGTAGTTGTTGAGTCAAACAATGGAGGACTAATAGTAGAGATCGGAAAAGATATAAGGGGATTTATACCAACTTCACAGTTGGATGCTTCCAGAGTATATCTTGATGGAGTAAGACAGGTTGGAAAAGATATATCATCCAGAGTTCAGAAGAGATTGAACTCCCTAGTTGGAGAGAAAATTCAAACAAGAATAATAGAATTAGATAGAGAGAAAAACAGAATTATACTTTCTGAAAAAATGGTTACTCAATCTAGAGATTTGGAACAGAGAGAAAAGACTCTAAACAAAGTTAAAGAGGGTGATGTTCTCGAGGGTATTGTTAGTGGAATTACACCTTTTGGAATCTTTGTTAATGCAGAGGGCCTTGAAGGACTTGTTCACCTTTCAGAATTGTCGTGGGACAAAGTTGAGGATATTGGTAAGATATATGCAGTAGGAAGTAAGGTAAAGGTAATGGTAATTGGAATATCAGACGGTGGTAAGAGAGTAGCTTACAGTATAAAGAGATTACTTCAAGACCCATGGTCTGCTGCGATATCTAAATACAAAATTGGGGATGTAGTTAAAGGTACAATTCAAAAAGTAGTTCCTTATGGAGCATTTGTAAGAATTGGGGAAGGTCTCAATGGTCTTATCCATATATCAGAACTATCTAGCCAGCTTGTCAAAAATCCTGAAGATATTGTAAAAGTAGGAGATAAAGTAGATGTAAAAATTCTTTCCATATCCTCTACAGAAAGACACTTGGGCCTAAGCTTAAAAGCTATAGGTAGCAAGAGTGAAAAAGTCGAAGAAAAGAAAGAAGAGATTTCTCAAGAGGAGCTTGCAACTGCAGTAAATAGTGCAGTAGAGGCAGAATTAGAATCAAAAGAATAGCCGAGAATATAGTATAATAGGGTATGTCATCGATAATACTTAAAAAAGAACAAGATATATTTTCAAGGCTAAGTAAGAATGCTAAGATATCTCTTAGAAATGCTTCTCTGATTGCAGAACATTTTAAAGTTAAACAAATTTCACTGGAGCATCTTTTTATTGGCATAGTACTTAATGAAGAATCCCTTGCAAGCAAGATAATTGAGGAAATGGGAATAGATAGAAATGAACTGCTAAAGGAATCCTTCGGAGGTAAGCTCATAGAGATAACCATTAGTACGGGTCAAAAGAGAGAGTTAGAAATCTCCCCAGAAGTTAAACACATCATACGCAAAGCATACGATTACTCAAGAAGAATGTCTCATGTATATGTAGGCTCAGAGCATATAATGATGGCTATACTTGAATCTAGTGATGACTACATAAAATCTTTAGAAAAGGTTGGTTTAACATACAGATCATTTAGAAAAACATTCCAAAATTTTGCCATATATCCACTTGGCATACTTGCACGTCCATCTATGAGAGTTTCAAATATGGAAGAAGAATCTGTTGTAGAAATGCTTGGAGTAAATCTTGTAGAGCTTGCGAGAGAAGGTAAACTAGATCCAGTAATAGGTAGGGAAGAGGAATTAAAGAACCTCATAAATATTTTAAGTAGAAGAAAGAAAAACAACCCAATAATTATAGGGGAGGCAGGTGTAGGTAAGACAGTCCTAGTAGAAGGACTAGCACAAAAAATTGCGGACGGATTAGTTCCTCCATCATTGCGAGATTTCAACATAATTTCCCTAGATATCTCCAGCATTATGGCTGGAAGTAAGATGAGAGGTGATGTAGAAGAAAAGGTGATGTCCATAGTAGAAGAGGTAATATCTTCAAACAATAAAATCCTCTTCATAGATGAGATACACAATATTATTGGCTCTAATTACCAAGGAGGCTCTTTAGATATAGCATCAATTCTTAAGCCAGCATTACTTCAAGATGGGTTCAGGTGCATTGGAGCAACAACTATGGAAGATTTCTCTGCATATTTTGAATCAGATAATGCATTGGCAAGAAGATTCCAACCGCTCGTTCTTGAAGAAGCAACCGTTGAGGATACTGTAGAGATATTGAAAAATATTAAGCCCATACTGGAGAAACATCACAATGTAAAAATAGGGGAAGAAGCAATTAAACTTTCTGCAGTACTCTCTGACAGATATGTAAACAATAGATACCTTCCAGACAAGGCCATAGATCTTCTAGATGAAGCCTCTGCAGCAAAAAGGCTTGAGATAGAGGAAGAATTTTCAGATGTATCAAAGTTGGAGGATGCAGTTACAGATATTGAAAGAAGAAAGGAGAGAGAAATATTAAATGGAAATATGGCAAAAGCTGAGCTTTTAGAAATGGAGAAGAAAAAGTTAATGCAAAAAATTGAAAGCATGGAAAAAAAATGGTCAAAGAAGAGATTAAGTAAAGCAAACGAGATAGGCGCTGAGGATATCCGTGTAGTCATATCCAAATGGACTGGAATTCCAGTAAATACTCTCGGAGCAAAAGAAATTTCATCTCTTGTTAAACTTGAGAGTCAATTAGGAAGCAAAGTAATAGGACAGGAAGAGGCATGTAAGATAGTAGCATCCGCAATAAAGAGGGCTAGAACAGGAATTTCAGATACGGATAGGCCGTGGGCATCATTTCTTTTCTTAGGTCCGACAGGAGTTGGTAAGACAGAATTAGCGAAAGTACTAGCTCAAGAATTATTTGGTAATCAAGACAGACTTATACAGATAGATATGAGTGAAATGATGGAAATGCACAGTGTCTCCAAATTGATAGGCTCTCCTCCTGGATATATAGGTTTCCAACAGGGAGGATGGCTTACAGAGAAAGTAAGAACAAATCCACATAGTGTAATACTTTTTGATGAAGTAGAAAAAGCTCATCAGGATGTACTAAATATACTTTTACAGATATTAGAGTATGGTCATCTTACAGATGGTAGAGGAAGAAGGGTGAATTTCAAAAATACGGTAATAATTCTTACTTCAAATATTGGTGCAGAGGAAATTAAAAAGAACAAAGTACTTGGTTTTGTTGGAAAAGATACAGAGAAAAGTGATGAGGATATAGATAGGGCATATTCATCTATGAAAACACAGCTTCTATTAGAATTGAAAAATACTCTTAGACCAGAGCTTCTCAATCGTATAGACGACATTGTAATATTCAGATCTCTTACGCGCAAAGATGCGAGAAAGATAGTTAAATTACTAATTAAAGAGCTTAATGTAAGGCTTGCACAGGAGAAGGTATCTGTGACTTTAGATAGTAAGGCAATCACATATATTGTTAAAGAGGGTTTTAGCGAAGAGTATGGTGCTCGTCCAATTAAAAGACTTCTGCAAGATACTGTCGAGAACGCAGTTGCTAACTATCTGCTAGAGAAAGGGAAGATTGGAAATGGATTAAAAAACATGGAAATAAAAATAGGAATGAAAGATAATAAAATATCTGTTTTAAACAAATAAATAAATGAAATACATATGCTCTGCATGTGGTACTGAATTTTTGAAGTGGTCTGGAAAGTGTTCTTCCTGTGGTGAATGGGGGACTTTAGAAGAGTATGAGGAAAAAGTAGAGGTAATAGGTGAAGCAAAGCCTGCCCTGTTTAGCAGTATATCTGAAGTTGCAAATGTAAAGAAAGTAGGTACAGATAAGATCTCGGGTGAGCGAATATCTACTGGATTTAAAGAAATGGATAGAGTTCTAGGAAAGGGGTTGGTAAAAGGAGAGGTGGTGCTAATTAGTGGAGAACCGGGGATAGGAAAATCTACTCTTCTTATGCAAATTGTACTTAAAAACCTTAAAGACAAAAGAATCTTGTATGTTTGTGGAGAGGAGTCCCCAGGACAGCTTTACTCTAGGTTAAAACGGTTATCCAGGGGGAAATCCCCTAGTAAATTAGAGGCAAATTTTTTAGTGACGGAGGATACTGTGGTCGAAAGAGTGGTGGAATTGATAAGGGAAAGTGATTTCGACATGGTAGTTGTGGATTCAATTCAAAGTATGTCTTCTTCTGCATCCAAGAGTTACCCTGGAAGTATTAGCCAAGTAAGAATATGTGGTGCACTTCTTACAAGAGTTTCTAAAACAACGGGTATTCCAATGTTTATAGTTGGTCAAATTAACAAGGGTGGGGATATAGCAGGTCCAAAGGTACTTGAGCATATTGTAGATTGTGTACTATATATAGAGGGAGACCAGTTTAATCAATACAGAATTCTTCGAGGAATAAAGAACAGGTTCGGTTCTACCAACGAAATAGGTGTGTTCGAGATGAAAGGGGATGGCTTAGCTGAAGTTGGTAATCCATCTTTGCTTTTCCTTGAAACAGATCTTAAGTCTTCTGGAAGTGCAATAAGTGCGATCTTACAAGGTTCAAGGGTAGTGTTTGTTGAAGTACAGGCACTAGTAGTTGAAAGAGAAGGGGAAGCTGGCCCTCTTAGGAGAGTAGCTAATGGTATAAAAAAGCCTCGTTTGGATATGCTTTGCGCAGTAATGTCGCGAAAGGGTGGTGTATTTCTTGGAGATAAAGATGTGTTTGTAAATATAGTTGGTGGATTAAATGTAAATGATCCAGCAGTAGATTTGGCAATATGTGCTGCTATAAAATCATCAGTAAAAGATATACCTTTGGATAATGACTGTATATATTTTGGAGAAGTAGGGCTTACTGGCGAAATCAGAGGTACATGGGGACTTCCTTCTGTGATGGAGGAGGCTGTAAGGTCGGGCTATTCTAAGATTATTGTTGGGAGAGCTAAAATAGGGAAGGAAAGCAAGCTAGAGATTAAAAAAATCTCCAGAATAAGGGAACTTTAGCCTCTCTTTTTTATTTTCTTCTCGACAATCCACAAATATCGTAACAGGGGAGGGCGACAGCAGTAATCGTAACAGGGGGGATAACGGGCACATGGAAATGTCTATGCAGTAAGATATCCCGAGCAGAATAAACTTTGTGTATAGATGATATAGGGTTGACAGTTATCTTTGTATGAGGTATACTTTATACGCTCTTTCAAAGATGGTGTGGACAATCTTAGTTTTTTCCCTTTGTCTGGGGTGTCACAAGCACATCTGGGCAACAGGAAAAGCCTAAGATTTCTTAGTCTTTGAAGAAAAGGGATTAACATATTTCGATATGTTACTCGATATCTTCTTCTATATGGAGGAAGAAACCGGGGTCGGTTGGGGCAGTACCGATCCCTTTTTTTATCTCAAGTACTATTTCGATTTGACATGTTTTTTACATTTCAATATACTGGAATTGTAGATTGGGATTTAGGCCCAATACTTTATATATTTCCCTGTAAAAATGACAAAAGAGAAAAAAACGATTAGAGATTATGAGCAAATGACTCTTGCTCAGCTTCGTGATGAAGCAAAAGCACTCAAGATGGAAGACTATATGGAATTCCAAAAGAGAGAGTTGATATTAGAAATTTTAAAAAAATCTTCAGAAGATGATGGATTTGTCTTTGTAGATGGTATTTTAGAAGTTATGAAAGATGAGTCTCACGGTCTTTTAAGGATAGAAGGTCTTCTTCCAAGTGATAATGATATATATGTATCTGGTTCTCAAATTAAGAAATTTAGTCTAAGAACTGGAGATGAGGTCTCTGGACCAGCAAGGCTTCCAAAAGAAAAGGAGAAATACTTAAGTCTTTTGAGAGTTGATACTGTATACGGAAAACCAGCTGCAGAGGCTGCCAACAGACCTCTTTTTAGAAAATTAACACCAATATTCCCAAACAAACAAATTAAGCTTGAGACAGACCAAGAGATTATATCTACAAGAATGATAGATCTTCTTGCTCCTATCGGTTATGGACAAAGATCCATGATTGTTTCGCCTCCAAAGGCAGGAAAAACATTCCTTCTTAAAGATATTGCAAATGGTATTGCTGCTAACCATCCTAAAGCAAAGCTTATGGTTGTCTTAGTAGGAGAGAGACCTGAAGAGGTTACAGATATGAAGAGGTTTGTAAAAGGAGAGGTTTATGCTTCCAACTTTGATGAACTTCCTGAGCAAAATTGTAGAATTGCAGAGATGGCACTTCAGAAAGCTATGAGAATGGTTGAATGGGGTGAGGATGTAATTATCCTGATGGATAGTATTACTAGACTTGCAAGAGCATACAATATCACTATGCCAACATCAGGTAAAACACTCTCTGGTGGCTTTGATCCAGTAGCGCTGTATCCTCCTAAAAGATTCTTTGGAGCTGCTAGAAATTTCGAAGAGAAGGGTAGTTTAACAATTGTTGCTACAGCTCTTGTAGATACTGGTAGTAGAATGGATGACCTTGTATATGAGGAATTTAAAGGAACTGGAAATATGGAACTACATTTGGACAGAAAGCTTGCTAACAGAAGAATATATCCTGCAATAGATGTAGTAAGTTCAGGTACTAGAAATGAAGAGTTTCTTCTAAGTAAGGAAGTATTGAATCAATCATGGAGAATTAGAAGAATGTTGGAAGTTCTAGATAGTAATGAGAGTCCAACAGAAGTTCTAATAAGTAGACTTAAAAAGACCAAATCAAACGAAGAATTCCTTGCTACCCTGCACGAAGCATAGATAATTGGTATAATCAAAGTTATCAGTTAAAACAGTATTACAGTGGAAGAGGATAATATAGGACAAAATAGGAATATATCTGGTCTCAGTTTCAAGGATCTTACCCCACAAGAACAAGATTTGGTTCTTTCGGAAGAGAATAACGAAGGATTTCTTTTTGTTAATGATGATATTGAAAATAAAAAGTTTTTTAAGGAATTCTTTTCAAAGTTAAGAATTTTTCTAAAAAAACAGAGTACCAAGAAGAATCTTTTTGCTTTTTTTATTGCTTTAGTAAGTTACTTTTATTCTAGGATGAGAGTTGTTTGGATCTTGATCTCTGTGTGTTTTGACTTGATTCTTGAAGCTACAGATTTTGTAAAAGAGAAACTTGTAAGAAGAATGTTCTGGGGGAGAGGAAATTTCTTGGGATCCGCACTACAAGCTGTATTATTTATCATTGTTCTTATACTCACTATCTCGTATATATATCGTAAACCGGTTGTTATTGTTGCTAGCGGTGATACGCTAGATACCATAGGAGTTGCCGAAACAGATGTTTTGGTAATGAATGCAACAACAAATACGGCAGTTCCAAAGGACAGACCAAGAAGATATGTAGAGCAATATACAGTAAAAGGTGGAGATACATTAAGTAAGATTGCTCAATACTATGAAATTAAGGTGGAGACGCTACTTTGGGCTAATAATCTCAATGAGAAGAGTGTAATTAAGCCAGGGACCGTGCTACAGATTCCGCCAAGAGATGGTGTTCTTGTCGTAGTAAAAAAGGGAGATACCTTGGAAGGATTGGCAAAGAAATATTCAGCCGATGCTGCAGACATTGTAGATCATAACTGGCTAGAAAAACCATATACTCTAACAGTTGGGAGTGAGTTGTTCTTACCAAACGGTGAATTACCAGAAGTTAAAAAACCTGTATATGCATCTTCTCCTTCTTTATACAGAACTTCGAGTATAGCCTATACATCTACTGCAGTTGACCCAAATGTTGGTAAGTTCTTAAGTTGGCCAGTTGGTGGAGCGAGTGCAATATCTAGAGGATTCTTTCCAGGACATTATGGAATAGACATATATCCAACAGGAGGTAAAAGACCAAATGTAATAGCAGCGTCTGGTGGTAGAGTAATAAGTGCAGGATGGGGTTCTGGTAAATACTATGGTTTCGGATATTATGCTCATGTAGACCATGGTAATGGATATACAACACTTTATGCTCATATGAATAAGCTTTATGTAAGAGCAGGTCAATCAGTCTCTAGAGGTACAGCCATTGGTTTAATAGGGGATACTGGTGTTGCTTACGGTGTACATGTTCACTTCGAATTGAGAAGGGGTGCTGAATTATCTGGTCGTATTAATCCAAGGCCATATATGAAATAGGGCTAATTTTGGGTATAATCTTTCTGTGTGGGCTCATAGTTCAGCTGGTAGAACATCGCATTCGCATTGCGAAGATCGCCGGTTCGATTCCGGCTGGGTCCATGTTAATATATTTGGGCCTGTAGCTTAGTTGGTTTGAGCACATCGCTGGCAGCGATGGGGTCACGGGTTCGAGTCCCGTCAGGTCCACCATTCTTGAGTATCTTTTTGTACTCAAAACAACATATGTTACACACTTATGTTCCACAGAATACAATATCCCTCTCTTCCAATGCTTTCCTTTTTCTTGTAGAATTACTGTATTAAACTCTCCTTAAGTAGTATGAAAAGTACTTACAACCCAAAAGAATTTGAAAAAAAATGGCAAGACAAATGGTTTAGTAATCCCTTCTATGAAAGCAAAGATTTCGATAACAAGCAGAAATACTACCTCTTGCTAGAGTTCCCATATCCCTCTGGAGATAGTATGCATATGGGACATACAAGAAACAACAGTATGATGGATTCTGTCGCTAGACTACGAAGAATGATGGGTTACAATGTAATGTTCCCAATAGGGTGGGACTCGTTCGGTTTACCTACTGAAAATTATGCTATTAAAGTAAAAAGACCTCCCCAAGAAATTACCAAAGAAAATATAGAAACATTTAGAAGGCAAATAAAGAGATTAGGAATATCTTTTGACTGGAGCAGAGAAGTGGATACCTCAGATCCTTCCTACTACAAATGGACACAGTGGATCTTTTTAAAACTTTTCGAAAAAGGCCTTGCATACAAGGCGGAGAAACCCATTAACTGGTGTCCAAAATGCAAAACAGGCTGTGCAAATGAAGAAGTTGTAGATGGAAAACATGAGCGATGTGGAACAGATGTGGAGAGAAAGAACATTAGCCAATGGGTATTAAAGATTACAGAATATGCAGAGCAATTAGACAAAGATTTAGATTTAACACACTATGTAGAGAGTGTTAAGAGTAGGCAAAGAAACTGGATCGGAAGGAAAATTTGGTACGATATAGATTACAAAGTTGAAGGAATAAATGAAACTGTAAAGGTCTCTACAACAAGGCCGGATACTCAATTTGGAGCATCTTTTGTAGTTATAGCTCCAGATCATAAGATAGTTGAGAGGCTTCTAGCATATATATCCGAGGAGAAAAAAGCGGATGTACAGGAATATATAGCCGAAACCAATAGAAAGTCAGATTTGGAAAGAGTAACTGGAGAGAAGGAGAAAAGTGGTGTCTTTACAGGGCTTTACTGCTTAAATAGCATGACTGGTGTAAAGTTGCCAATATATTTAGCAGACTTTGTTCTTTCAACTGTTGGTACTGGAATGGTAGTAGGAGTACCAGCTCACGACAAAAGAGATTTTGAATTTGCTATGAAATTTAATCTTCCAGTAACTAGGGTAATTGAAGGGCCAAATGGAGATAGAGGAGTTATAGATTCTGTAGAGAAGGTCTTTGAGGACGACGGAATAGTGTATGATTCTGGCTTCATTTCAGGTTTAACAACACAAGAAGCAAAAAAGAAAGTAGGAGAGTATCTTAAAGAGAACAAAATAGGAGATGTTGTAATAAGATTCCATTTACAAGATTGGATTTTCTCCCGACAACACTATTGGGGGGAACCAATTCCAATAATTCACTGTGAGAAATGTGGGATGGTGCCTGTACCGGAAGATCAGCTACCAGTAGAGCTTCCAGTAGTAGATAGTTATGAACCTACAGATGATGGAAAGTCCCCGTTGTCAAAAATACATCAATGGGTGAATGTAAAATGTCCGAATTGTGGAGGGGATGCACAGAGAGAAACAGATACTATGCCAAATTGGGCTGGTTCTAGCTGGTATTTCCTAAGATATACAGACCCAAAGAATTCGGACACATTTGCGAGCAAAGAGCTTCAGAAGTATTGGATGCCAGTAGATCACTATGAGGGAGGACCAGAGCATGTAACCTTGCATCTTCTGTATTCAAGATTCTGGCACAAATTTCTTTTTGACCAAGATCTTGTAACTACACCAGAGCCATATGACATTAGAACAATCCATGGAATGGTCCTGGGAGAAGGTGGGGTTAAGATGTCTAAGTCTCTTGGAAATGTAATAAGCCCAGATGCACTTATAGATGAATATGGTGCAGATGTTACAAGGGGATATATGATGTTCATGGGACCATATGAAGGAGATGTGGAGTGGAGTACTGAAACGATTAATGGAGTTAAAAGATTCGTATCTAAATATTACGACTTTTTACTTAATGCTTGGAAAAATAAAGTAGAGAAGAGTGAAGATAAGGAGAGTAAGGCGGTAAGTAAGTTGATAAAAAGAGTGGAAAGTAATATCTTAAGTTTTAAATTTAATACAACAATTTCTGCTCTCATGGAGTTCTACAACGAGTTTTCTAGTAGTAAATTCGCATCTG
>JAKPKF010000289.1 GCA_029553845.1 bacterium
AAAGAAACAACCTCAGAAGACCTAAAACCATCTACTAGTGTTTCTGATGTGGTAATTAAAGAAAACAAAAGCGAAGAATTAGAAAAATTAGAAGAAATGGAAGTAAATCAAAGGTTTAGTGATTTTTTGAATGGAGAAGGAGAATATAGTGATGAAAAAATCAAGAGAAAGATGATGTATCGGGATAATAAACTGGTGGATTTAGGCTTATACGGCACTGCTCTTGGATACAGTTGTATGGTTCAAGGAGTATTGTTACATTGTCAGGGTGGTGATGAAAGTCAATATTTGGCCCTAGGAGTTAAAGACCGGGTTGGGGAAAGAAAAATAGTGACGGTTAAATGGCCAAGCGAGTTATTGTCTGAAGTAGGGTTGCTTCGAGTGGGAGTTAAAGATGGAAATATGGAAAAGGATTTGTATTTTGATAGTGAAGAAGAGGCTGTAAAGCACTTGATGGGGTTGACTGGTGAGGTGTTTCGTTTTAGTTTTGTTTGCGATCATATAACCGAAGCTGTGGATGAGAAGTATTCAGATTATAAGGCTTATTTAGAGTCAACAATTCCAATTAATAATGATTTTTTATCTGGTTTATTGTTTCCTGATAAAAAAGATCTAACTACAGATGACATAAAGATTTTTGATAAAATTAAAAAAATCAATACGAATCTGGTGGAAATAAATAGTTTGGCGGGAATGCATGCTTATGTAGAAAGTAAAAATGATATTCCAGTGACATTTGCACTTACTTGTAATGACGTAAATAATTAGTTTGATTAGGGTTGGTATTTGGTTTTTCTTGTTATTGATTCTGATTAGGTTATATAATGATTTATGGTTTTGAGAAGATTATTTTTTGTTTTGTTTTTACTACTTATTATTTTTGGTTTTAATCCAACCGTATTGGTGGCTAATACGTGTACCGGTAGTCCGAGCGCAACCTATACATATTGTGAGTGTATTGATTCTATATTGGGGAAAAAATGTAGCTGTTCTACTAAGACTGATACTGGAAGTTGTTATTGGCTACAGACGGGATTAGGTCCGGTTTGTGTTTGGGACAAAGCATTTGATTGGACGTGTAGCGTGACCAATGGAGTATGTGTTGCGACTGCACCTTCTTATCGGTCATCTCATTCTGCCCCTACTGAAAGTGGATGTACTACCTGTGTAACAGTCAATGGAAGGTGTGGGAGTTCCAACGGGGGAAGCTTTTGTGATAGACCAACAAGCGGTTTGTGCAGTTCGGGTAGTGTATCTTGGACTGATTCGGTGGGAAGCGATGGTAAATGGAACTGGAAGTGTGTTGGCACCTGTAGTGATTCTACTGATGCTTATTGCAGTGCCACAAATTTACCGACTGTTAATGGTGTTTGTGGAACAAATGATGGAACTTGTAGTAGTGGGAGTGTTTATGATGTGGGGACGACAAGTGTAATCGCAAACCTTGGTATCTACTCTTTGTGGAATTGTACCGGTTCTTGCAGCGGAAATAATGCGAGTTGTAGTTATAAACTTTGTAGTTCGGTGGCTGGTGTTTGTGAAACAAATGATGGAACTTGTAGCAGTGGGAGTGTTTATGATGTGGGGACGACGGCGATTAGGTCTGATGGTATTTACTCTCTTTGGAATTGCAATGGGATTTGTGGCAGTACCAGTAATTCTAGTTGTGAATATAGAATTTGTAGTCGGGTTGATGGATTGTGTGGTAGTGCTAATGGTGGTAATTTTGCAACAGCTCCATTAACTAATTTGTGCAGTTCAGGAGTGGCTTCACCAATACCGGTAAATACCAACCCAATAACTTTTACCTGGAGTTGTAATGGTTCTTGTAGTGGATCAAATAGTAATTGTCTAGCTACACGTGATATTGCGCCGACTTTTCCAGTTCCTGTTCCATCACCGTCTCCCGGCCCGTCTGATCCGGCGCCAAATCCTAGTGGTGGAGTGAGACTTCATAATTGTCAATTTCCAAATTCAAATTTGATTACTATTAATGTTGCGGTTAATGACGCTAACGGTCTGGGTGATATAGGTAATATTTACCTTAGATTTTTGGGTCAGCCGACTGAATATGGTCCAGTATCACTTGTTTCTGGAGTGGCAACTTTTAATTTAGATGTTACTTTGGTGCCTGATGGTATTTATACTGTCCAAGTTAAGGCTGATGATGTTCACTCTCCCATCACTAGTGGTTGGGTGAGTCTTGATTATCAGTTTAAGAAATGGGATTGTTTGGTGAATGTTTCCGGGACGATTTATGATGGCAGTAATGTGCCGATATCGTGTAGCGCTAATTCCGGCTATACCACCACAATTCCTTCAGATCTAAACTTTGATTTAAGATATCAAATTGGGACCAATGCTCCCCGGATAATGACAGTTAATTCACCCAATTTTTTGGCTGATAGTAATAATCGTCTTTACTGGAATAGCCCTGTAAATTATCAACCTCAATTAGCTTATTTCCCGGGAACCAATCCAACTCAAGCCAAGATAAATAATGCTTGTTACAACACCGCAGCTCTGGATCCGAAGATTGCCGACCCTTATTCGGCTAATCCTTCACTTAGTATTCAATACTCTTCAATTTTGGATCAGGAAGCTTGGTATCGGGCTACCGGTGGAGCCATTATCAACAAGGGAGTAGTAACCAATTACATCCCCGGAACCTGCACTACTCCTGAATGCAGAACCATAACCGGTGATATTATCCTGTCGCTTGGCCGAGCTTCATTATCACCTTATGACAAGAGTGTAGCCGACAACCTAATCTATGATAACCGAGAGGTTAATCTTAAACCTTACTCTTATGACAGCCTCAAACGTCAATATTTCACCGTCAAGGGTTATGGCACCACGGTGCCGTCCTCTGCCACCTGGTCTCAACTACCAACCAAATCAGGACCTATCTTTGTTAACGGCAATCTAACCATTGATGCCAATATTGCGACGACTGATTTGGTGATGATTATTACTAAAGGTGATATTACAGTTAATCCCAGTGTCACCAGAATAGACGGCATCCTAATGGGCAACAATATTATCATCAGTGGTAAATCAGCCAGTCAGTTAGTTATCAACGGTTCTATTTATGGGATTCAAAGTGTAGTTCTTAACCGCAGCTTTGAACCTAAGAACTTAAACAACAAGACTCCAGCTGTTGAAGTTAAATACAACCCTTCATTAATCTTTAAACTGCCACCGAAGATGATTCAAACCATCAGTCAATGGCGACTACTTCAGTAAAAAGTTTATCAAGTTGAAAGTTCATAAAGTAAAAACTAAACAAGAATGAAACAAGACAAATACTTAAACCAACAAGGACAAGTAGTCCTGATGGTATTGTTGGCCTCAGCTCTGATACTAACTCTGGGTCTATCAGCCTCCCGTCAAGCGACAGTGGAAACTAAAATTGATACCGATCAAGAGATGTTAAAAAAAGCTTTTAATGCAGCTGAATCAGGGATTGAACATTACTTTGGTACCGGCAGCACCAAATACACCGGT
>JAKPKF010000329.1 GCA_029553845.1 bacterium
CCATAGATATGATAATTGAAATCCTGTAATGAATCAGAATTAGGTGAAATCACATAAAGATCACCAGGAGTCGTTTTGAAATTAGCAATCAATTGTGCGGCTAAACAACCCATACCATTAGCCACATTTTTCATTTCAGGATTTAAACCATTGACCAATTTAATGTTAACCAAAAAATTGTAGAGTTCCAATCCTAATCCACTAGGATAACCATCGGTATGTTTATAAAGTGAAACAAACCGTTCTTCTTTATCATAAATGTGGATATTGGCATGAGTGCTCATTCTTCTTCTCCTGACTGTTTATGAAAGAAATCTCCAATGGTTTTCTCAATGTCTGCAACTTCCTTATCGGTCAAATTCATATCTAGTTCTTCCCAATATGTGCCATCAAGATGAAGAATTGCAAACTCGATATCCTCATATCCATAGTAATCATAGGGATTATCAGCATTGTTACAGGGAGGAACATTATTGTAATGAATTACTTCAATAAGACACTTGAGTTCTCCGGACAGAGTGTAAGGGATGGTAGTCATTTTAATATCTCTGGGTTGCTCTTGACGATGTGAGTATTCTACTAGGTCACTATGAACCTGTCAACAAGAGATTTCGATCAAAAGTTTATCTGTTGCATACCACTGATAATCCTGGAGTTTTTCAACGAACAATCAATGACTTACAAAAGTTTCAACTGTTTTTCGGGATTTCGTGGACAAAGGTACTGCTGAACAACAAAAAACTCCACCAGAACATAAACTATTGAAATTAATAGCAATCCTGGTGGAGTAGCAAGAATCTAACTACTTGTTTTTTATGAATAAACCCATCGGGGAAGTTCCATAGTAGCATCAATCGTTGCTAGTACCAAATTTCTTAGAGAAAGATAATTGGGTTTTGTATAATTACGAATTGGAATGAGTCTAGCAAATTCAAAAGATTCAGTTTCCAATCTACTAACAGCAATTTCTCGACCACGCTTCTTAGTAAAAACATCTTTGGGACTACAAAAAGATACTGCGAATTTAATAGCAATTGGATACTTATATTCAAATTCTGGATAAATCAATTCCGAAACAACAGTAATATGACCACCATTAACCGAAAAATGCTGAAACTTATAATTCATAATAATTCACCTATTAAACAGATAGACCACAATACACACAAAACCAATCAACATTCTCAGAATAACTATCTAAATCTTCTGGATTTACTGACAGATAATTCAGTAGAATATCATGAGAAAAGACATTAACCCCGTACAACAAACCTTCTAAATCTGGAAACATATCAACTAATCTCATCATGAATATTGGGAATGGAATTCTTCAGAGTACATTCTTGATCAATGATAGCTTCATTAGGATCAATAGTAGCACATCCGAACATAAACAGACAGGAAAGAATGATAAAATATCTCATTTCAATACTCCTCAACATATTCTTGAATAGAACTTTCTTCAAACATGATATCATGATAAAGTGGAATTACCAATTCCATATCAATTCTCATAATATCCACAATATCTTCGGGAGATTTCCCATCATAAATCATTTCGGTAATACTCTGATATAGATTAGACATTACAGACATTCGGTTTTCTCCGGTTGCTCTTGACTATGGGATTATTGTATCAGTCCATCAGGTAAGTGTCAACCGGATTTTCGTAATTATCCCCGTATGGACAGAAATCATTTAAACACATGGAAACTATAGGTGAATCCTTATTCATACCACAAACTTTACATTTTGTATTTGGGTCTTTATGATTAACTGGTTGATAAAACTCAACTTTTTTCTCAATCAAATCATAAATCCCGTCAAAAAGATTATCTAAATGTTTCAGTTGTTCTTTAGACAATCTTTTCGGTTTTTTCATTGCGGCTTAGAACAGCATTTCATTCCTGATAATAGCAATAGACCAGCCGCAAAAGCAAGTCCAGTTGCAAATACTACTGCATAAAAAATCAAATAAATCAAAATTGTTTCCCACATAATCTTTATCTCCTATATAAGTAATCACTTATATTTATACACAATTTGAGATTCTCGGGTTTTCTTGATGACATTACCCAAGACAATTCCATCATTACCAAGGATATCTTGTGCTACTGGAATATCTTCTTCAGGAACACAAATTACCATACCAATTCCTAAATTAAAAACGCGCAGCATTTCTTCTTCTGAAACATTACCGGTTTTTTGAATCCAATTAAAAACTTCCGGTCGTTGATATGAATCTAAATTGATATACGCAGCAACATTATCAGGTAGAATTCTTGGAATATTGTCAGTAAATCCGCCACCCGTTATATTAGCACAACCCAATAAATTGGTATGTAGATTTAAGCTATTCCAATATTTGAAATAATTTCTAATGGGTTGCAACATATCATTGATGATGTTATCAGGAGTATTTTTGTCTACTAATTTATTGATTAATGAATAACCATTTGAATGTGGTCCTGATGATCGAATTCCAATTAGAGCATCACCAATTCTAATTTGTTCCGGTAGAAATATTTTATCCTTTTCAGTGATACCAATACAAGTGCCTACTAAATCAAAATCATCCTCTCGATAGGTTAATGGTAATTCTGCTGTTTCACCACCAATTAATGTCATATTACAATTAATGCAATTATCAACAATACCTTTGATGATGTTATCAGCTTTATCTAGATCTAATTTTCCTGTAGCATAATAATCCAGGAACATTAATGGGGTCGCACCAGAACATAAAATATCATTAACATTATTGGAAACAACATCCCAACCTAAAGAATAATAAGTATCTGGGAGGTTATACTTGACGGCTAATTTAATTTTTGATCCAATACCATCACAAGAAACTGCTAGAACTGGATTTTGATAATATCTAAATTTAGATAGGTTATACAATCCAGCAAAATTATTTTTGTTATTTAGGATATTGTTATTATAAGTTTTTTGTATTACATCTTTGTTATTGGAGATAAATTGATTTGCTTTTTCAATATCTACTCCTGAATCTTTATAGTTCAAATGGATTTCCTCTTATTGTGATGCGAAAATTATTTTTCGAACGAATACGCTTTTTTGGTGATTCTTTTGAATAAGATTTTGGAATGTCGTCCCAAGCATTGGGAAGATTATTGGTACGTCTTTTTGCGCGAATCAAAATAGAAATTTCTGGAGCAGCATTAACAGCCATTTCTTGATGTGTTTTTGGTGTGCGAAAATAAGACAACGTATTTCTCCTAATTAACTTCCCATTTAAACACCAATAGTGGGTTGTTTCCAATTATTAAAATAAACGAACTCATCATAATAAAAAGGAGGTTCGAAATATAACTCTTTCAAATTAACCTTGTCTGACTTTTGAATATATGAAAATAGTTCTTTTGCATCCACACTTGAAGAACATTCACTAACCAACCGAGAGTTAGAAGAGTCAAGAATATCTACTGACCATTCTGGACCTTGATCAGAAGAAGAACGAAAATGCCTTTTACATAACATCACCAATGTTTGTTGATCATTGATAGTTTTGAAGAAATGCTTTTTGACTTCTACTTTACTTTTGATCATCAATTTTCTCCAGATATTAAATTTTGGTGCCCGTAGTCGAATTTGAATCGACATACCTTGCGGCGACAGATTCTAAGTCTGTTGTGTATACCATTCCACCATACGGGCAATATTAATTACCGATAATACACTTCTTCCACAATCTTGTTCGAAGAATCTGTATATTGCACCATTACATCTTTTACCTCTGGATTATCTTCAAAAAACTCCTGATAATCGAAGGGATACGCACTCTTGGTAGTGTAGTAATGAACGGACCCATCATAGTTGTACAGACTAAAATGTTGGAACATCATCAATCTCCTAAATCAGAAGTTATAAACAGAATGTCCAGCATGAATTTCAGTGATTCCATCCAAATTCAAATTACGATATCCCATTTTCTGAACATTAAAGGCATTCAACAAATGTTCCTTACCAGTGGAATAATTGACACCACCTTTGGAATACTTAAATACCCCAGTACGACCGTTGAAAACATGGGTATCACCAGTAACACCCACAAACTTAGCAGTGAAGAATTTACCATTCTGAGAATTGATAATTTCTCGAACTGCTTGACGTTTCTGTTCAGTGTTCATTTTGCTCTCTCTGTGTTTCTCTATGACTGTAGGATCATAATAACCGGAATCCTTTCCGGTTGCAACATTATTTTTAACTTTCAAGCCATTTAATCATGGTTTTCTTAGCTTTTTGGAGGCTTCCAACCATCACATATTTTCCGTCAGGTTTCTTGATAGAATAATGGTTCGCCCCACAACCACTCATACCCATACTACTGTTGATGATTTGGTAAGATGTATCTTCAGCATTCATAAACACGGAGAAAATGCCATTATGAATGCGGGTGATCTCTATGCTCATCTGGGTCTTCCTGGGTTTCTCTTGATGATGTGAGTATTCTACAGGAACCCCAGAACCCTGTCAACAGAATCTTTTGTGGTATTTTAGCTACACCGGACGTTTTCTAAATCCGTACTTAGTGAACTACTTGTGGACTAAAGATCCACAAGCTTCCTGGGCTGAAGAGCATACCTGCCCCTCATTAACTCCACAGGCGTAAATTTCCGTAGTTCCTACGGTATTGTATTGACGTAATCCTTCTTGTAGTATATTGAATGCC
>JAKPKF010000338.1 GCA_029553845.1 bacterium
TTTGAACTTGGATATACTTGGAAACTAGACGGAGAAGCTTTCTCCAACCTAGAAAATCCACCAGCACTTCCTCCTATGGAAGCAGGAACTTACAATATCTCATTAGAGATGGAAGAAGGTAATTGCCTCTCCATAAAAAGTGAGGACTGGACAATTTATCCAATAGACACCACAGAAGTACAAGCAGAAATATGTGGTAACTCCAACCATAACTTCTATGGTGAAGAACTAACAGAAGCCGGAACATATTATCACACCCTAACTTCTGTGAATGGTTGTGATAGTGTCATAAAATTGGATTTAACAGTTAATCCAACTTATGTTACAGAAGTACAAGCAGAAATATGTGACGGCGGTTCCCATATATTTTATGGTGAAGAACTAACAGAAGCCGGAACATATTATCACACTCTAACTTCTGTGAATGGTTGTGACAGTATCATAAAACTGGATTTTGTAGTAAATCCAAACTTCTTATTTGAAGAAGAACAGTTCTTATGCCAATATGACACTTTAATGTGGCATGGTCAAGAACTGACAGAAGCTGGATCTTATACTGCAGAATACCAGACCGTAAACGGTTGTGACAGTATTTACCAAATACAAATCACAATCGCTCCAGCATTCTTCGGAAGAGATTCCATAGTAATATGTGCTGGAGAAACTTATTCTTGGCATGGTCAAGAACTAAGTGAAACTGGTGTATACACAAAAGTATACGAAACCAGTCACGGTTGTGATAGTATTTACGAATTAGAATTATTCGTAGCTCCGTTTCCTATGGAAGTAGGATATATCACAAATCCTACTAACGGGATATTGGAGCCAGGGAACATGGGTTCTTTATTTCTAACCCATAGTTATACAGACACCTACTACTGGACCACCCGTGCAGGAGCTGTCTACACAGGTCTCACACAAGGAAGCGGTGGTTCGTTAACATTGGGTAGCATGTATACCCAAGGAACTTATGAAATTTGGTCCAAAACCGAATTTGAATGTTCCTTAAAACAAGGAATTGTTATATTTACTGAACAAGGCAGTGGTGCAAAAATAATTGCCACTCCAAGTTATGGGAATGAACAAAATTCCTTTGAAGATGGTGCGGTAAAATTAAGACTATATAACTACACACAAGACATCAACAATAACGATGTTATTGTTCCTATGGGTGCAGGTAAATTTACAGTAAACGGTAACTGTGAATTTGACGACTTAGATGGAGATTATTATCTCAAATCTGAAGTCGTAGATACTGCAAGCTATCCTACTGTCATCCCAGTGTATTTTTACGACGGACCAACAGTAGACAGTGCGGATATCATTTCCTTAACTGGATCAACCGTGTTGATGGTATATATCAACCATCCAGTTATCGGAGATACCACCGGAACAAATACCGTAGGTGGTTATATAATTCCTGCAGGCGGTGGCACAAAAAGTGGTGGTGGAATCCCAGATCAAGTGGTGATTCTAAGGAACGAAACAACTGGACAAATTTTGTCAGTTGCTATTTCAGATGAAAATGGAAACTATTTCATCTCAAAGGTTCCGAACCACGAAAATGTGGAGCTTTATGTGACTAGTTTTGAATATCAAAATTGGACACCTGCTCACTTACAAACAGAAACGAATACTCACTATAATGTAAACTTTATAGTGGATGATAATGCTGTTTATCCGCAAGAAACAGGAATTCAAGTAATCCAAAATCTGGAATTCAAAATTTATCCAAATCCAAGTGAGGATTTGATATATATAGAAAACATTCCAGAAAATGCTATATTACAGATTTTTGATCTTCAGGGGAGATTGCTTATCCAAGACTCTCGTAGTCAAAAATCTTTTATTGACATATCCACTATTCCTAGTGGACAATATATCGTTGTGATTTCACACGATAATAAACTAGGAATAGAAAAACTAATAAAACAGTAGAGCTTTTTAGGAGGTTTAGTGGCTTTTCCCGACTAAAACTCTACTGTACTCTCAATCCCGGATTATATTAATCCGGGATTTTTTTATTTATTTTCTACTACTACCCGAAATAAGAGGACACCCTTGCTGTTACGAAAAACTCCGTAAAAAAGGGGAAAGGGGGATTTAAGTCACAACCAAGCCCCCTTTTTAAGGGGGGAAAGGGGGGATTTATGAACAGAATGTCATTTCGACTAAGTGAACGAAGTGAACGCACGGAGACAAAGAAATCCTTCCCTCGGGGGAAGTTGCTCTAGTGCTGCGCCCCGCAGTAGTGCGGGGTAGTTGGGGGTAAAAACCCCCACCTAGTTCCACGAACAGCCTCCCCCAAGGGAGGAACTTTTGTCACAATAAACTGTCTCCCTTTATTAAAGGGAGCTGCTCTCTCCGTCCCGCCCCGCAGTATTGCGGGGCTACACAGTTTGTGAGAATTTAATCCACAAATAGAAAATAGAAGAAACAAACTTATTGTTCAAGATCTACTGAGACCTAGGGAGTGTCACAACACTACATAAATACAAAAAACATTGATTTTAAAAGTATCTTGTGTAGAAAATAGTAAACACATTTTATTCTTAAAAAACATTATGTTGAAAAAAAGAGAAAACTATATTTCTTGGGATGAATATTTCATGTGAATCGCTATGCTTTCCGCTCATCGTAGCAAAGACCCAAACACACAAGTATGAGCTTGTATTGTAAACAACCAAAACAGAATTGTTGGGATTGGTTACAATTGATTCCCTCGTTGATGTGATGATGATACTTTTCCTTGGGATAGGGAATGAAAACTTCCTGATACCAAATATGCTTATGTTGTTCATGCCGAAGCAAATGCAATTTTAAATAGCTGATGAAGAAATCTTGAATGAACAAAAATCTATGTAGCATTATTTCCATGCAATGAATGTGCAAAACTAATTATCCAATCTGGAATCAAAGAAATTGTATACCTTTCAGATAAATATGACTGAACAGATGCAAACATAGCCTCTAAAAAAATGCTAAATTCTGCATGAATAAAACTAACAAAACTAGATGTAAAAAACAAAGAAATTTTGATCAAGTTAGAAGCATAACAATCTGTAATCCTAATATAGATAAGAGAATTTACAAACCTATCATTTCAAGCGAAGCTTGTCATTTTTCGACTAAGTGAACACACGGAGACAAAAAAATCCTTCCCTCGGGGGAAGTTGCTCTATCGTAGTTGGGGGTTGTAGTTCAGCCTCCCCCAAGGGAGGAACCCTTTCCCAGCAGTTTTTCAAATCCTCCCTACCCCTCCTCTTTTTCTAAATCACCCCTATCCCCTCTTTTTCAAAGAGGGGTTTTCCCCAGTTTCTATCTAACATCCCCCTCTTTTTCAAAGAGGGGGATTAAGGGGGTGATTGAAAACAGAAAAGAAGGGATTTAAGCCACAGACTGTCATTTCGACTAAGTGAACGAAGTGAACACACGGAGAAATCCTTTCCCCAAATTCTTGCAGGCGCGCCCCGTAGGACTACGGGGTCGCGCCTACAATTTATAGGGTTTCGCCACAAATGAGAAAAACAATAAATTGTCTCCCTTTCGCGAAACGAAGTGGAGTCCTCTCCCGATAGATCGGGATCTCACTTTGTTCGAGATCTATCGGGACAAAGGGAGCTGATCTCCCCGTAGTACTACGGGAGGGTAGAGGGATTTAACATCCTCCCATCTTTTGCAGGCGCGACCCCGCTCGGTCCTGTAAGTCCCGCACCGTAGGACTACGGTGCGGGATAGGACTACGGGCGCGCCTACATTATTTTTGTTTTATCATTCACCCCGCTAAGCGGGGTTTCATCATTTTATCATTTTCTTACATTTCCTCTGGAGCTTCAATACCAAGTATTGACAATCAATTTCTTAAAACTTGTTTTACTGCAAACACTAAAGCCAATGCAGAGTTTGAATCAGTAATTTTTTTATTAGTATTATTGTAGTAAGAATTAAACAATTTCGACAAATCTAGTAAATATCTAGCAATATAATTTGGTTTATATTCTTGTGCGGATTTAGAAATATAGTCACTAAACTGTCCTAAGTGAATCAATATACCTTTTTCACTTTCTTCACTTAAATCCGATCAATCAAATTGAGACAAATCTAAATTTCATTTCTTAAGCAGACTAGAAGCCCTTGCATGAGTATATTGTATAT
>JAKPKF010000339.1 GCA_029553845.1 bacterium
TGGGACCTTCTCCCCAGTTCGAACCCTTGGGGACGCCTAACCATCCCTTGCGTTGCAAAAAATAGAGGAATACTATCTGTCCCATGAGTTTTTTAACGTATTCAATTTGATTGATGTTTTTTCTGGAAAACTCGTCGTGGAGATTAGAATCGCTCTTCACGGCACTACCCAAAGCACTGCAAAACACTTTATATATGACTACATACTGTTCAAAGAACTCTTTTGTAACTGTCTCCACACTGAATGATTCTTGAATGTCTTCGATACTTGGTTTTAGTAGCGTGTTTTCCAATAATCCAACAAAACGAGTTTGAGCAGTATGACAGCTTTCTCCCTCCCCCACAATGTATGAAAAACGCCGAGCGGGGGTCAATGATGTATCAGTAGCTATCTTACCGGAATCTTTGGTGACGGTTTTGTACTCAAGCTTCACATAGGAGAACCGCCAAGTTTTCTCTGAAGGAGATACAAATGCAACTAATGCAGCATCTTTCCCATGTTGGTCAAGGTGATAAGCCACATAATTTCTTATCGCTGTTCGTGCTTTCTCAAGTTTGCTTTCTTTGGTGAGATGAACTGTCAAAATGTCTATAGATTCTCTTTGCGGAGTCGTATAAGTGCCTAACCGATGACAATGATTAACATGCTCCTTGAAGGCATGCTTCACCATTTGACCAGTATATGACGTTGCTTTCGATTGGTCATAACCATTCAGTAGCTCATTGACAAAATGAGCAAATCTGTCTTTATCAAAAGTTTGTGTAAACGTGGTTTTAATTAGATCATAAGCCTGTTGCCTGGTCATTTATCCTCCAAAAGATATGATGATAGAATTACTTCACGTGGTTTAAAAGCTTGAGCTGCATCCTTGGCTATAACTGGATTGAAAAAGTCTTGGGCAATGTTAGACTTTAGGATGCCGAGAATCTTTATTGGGTCTGCTTCTATTTTAAGCTTGTCTGCTATCTTTTTCGCAGTGTGTTTGGGCAAAGCTCCATCACTTAGAAGCTTAATTACTGAGGTTATATAGCCATCTTCAATATCAGTGAACCCATGATACTTTTTAACTTCATTAGATTTGAGTCTTTTAATAATATACACTTCATTGGGACTACCTTTATGACTCTGCATCTGTTCTTCAGATTCAATGCTTGTGGTAAATTCAAACGCTGATTTGTTTTTTGTAAGCATTTCATAGAAGTGCATCGGGATATCTTTCCTAGTTTCATTTACGTCATCAGGTTTTAGTAAGCGTACAGATTGGAAGAAATCTAACTCCAAGGAGTCTTTGCTCGCAATCGTACTAATAAAGAACTTATCCAGCCTTCCCTGCCTAAAGTATGTTAGAAGTCCGGGTAACTCCAGATTGTGTTTACTTCCTTGAGACAGCATTAGCTTTGTTGAGCGTGCTTTTTTGGGAAGTCTTTTAATTCTCGTAAACAGATCGGGGTTTTCGTCTCTGATCTTTCTGATTTCCGTTAGATACTCAAGTTCACTATCTTCCTCTTCTTGTTCCCCAGTAATGGTCTGTTTCGAATTTAGCTTTGCAAATAGATCGTGAGACTTGACTTCTTCACCATCAGTTAGCAATCGAGCATCATTGCCAAGCATCTCTATAAAAGCGTGTATCTTAGCTTCTGCTGCCTCTTTGAGCTTAATGGCGTCATTACATTCTTCTGTGGGGAAAAAATTGTATGTATAAATCTCTTTGAACGCTGTATCCACACGATTGATACGCCCTACTCTTTGAATCAGCCGGGTTGGGTTCCAAGGAATGTCATAATTGATCACAATGTTAGATCTGTGAAGGTTTATTCCCTCAGATAACACCTCAGTTGTGATCAGGATACGATAGTCATCTTTTGGATCATAGGCCTTTGCATCGAAATTCGAAATAACTTCTTTACGATGTAACTCACTGGATGATCCGGAGAATAAGAGAGCTTTGGGGTCTATTTCTTTGCTTATTCTATTGAATAGATACTCAGCAGTTTCTTTTGATTCGGTGAAGATGATTGCTTTTGACTTGTTTATATGTTTATCTACTTTTAGCACATCTGCGAATGTCTCCCATTTGGGATCATGAGTTAATGTAGCCCACGTTTTTTGAATATCTTCTAGTGTCGCTAAGTCACTTTTCAGATGCTTGATAAAATCGGGATGGAAATCCTTCGCATCAAGCTTAATTGCTTTATCAGCTTCAAGGTATTTCTCTATTGTGTCGTAATCGGCTGCATCTAACAACTCGAAGATTTTCGTGATATGCTTCTTACTTATGTAAACATGACCCTTCTCAAACTCCTTGATGACCCTCTCGTAGGACTTTAGAAAGCGATCAATAGTAAGCTTAAAAGCATAGAAGCTGCTTTCCAAGCGTTTGATTAGTAGAATTTTCATAAACTTGGTCAAGTTTCTCTGACCCTGTATATCCCTATGATCCACATCACCTTTATAGTAGGTAAGTGGACGATACCTAGCATATACAAAGGACTGGGTGATTATCTTCATTGTGTCGAGGAATATTGCATTTTCTGTAGCATTAAATTGATAGAATAGAGGCTCAGGATCGGCAACCTTGGGAAAAGTGAGCCCTTGTGATTTGAGGTCATCTGCATAGTATTTGATGATGTCATTACGCGTTCTTCGCACCATCAAGTACTTTAGGATGTAGTTTCTCGTTTGGGCAGCATTTTCCTGAACAATTCGAATATATTCATCCCTATCAGTCTTTCGATCCAAGCCCTGGAGCTTCTTCTTTAAGTGAGAAAAGAAAGCTTCTAAGTTTCTGACATTGGGTATAGTGCTGTTTTTCCCATTTTGAAACAGCTTCATCTGGCTGAGAATGTC
>JAKPKF010000351.1 GCA_029553845.1 bacterium
TCATACTGTTTGACAAAATCCGAGTATTCCTCTGCAAACACTGTATCGATATACAACTGAAAACTAACTGCATCAATAAAATTATTAAAAATTTCTTGCATATCTTCATCGGACTTTTTGGGAACCTGTCCTTCAGCAGCACGCCCCATTTGCTTGTAGCCCAATAATACTATCGACTGATTCTCAAACAAGAAAGAATGGGGCATGCTATTTGCAAGTTCAAGCAAATCCTCTTTTGTCCACAGATCAGGAATAATCTGAATAGCCAAACGTGGCGGTACATCCTTTTCAGAATACCCTTTCTTGTAAGCTCCAACAATTCTTTTATAATTATACATCTGAATACTATCAGAGATCTCTTTTTCTTTTGCTCTAATCATATCTGTCAAAATCTTCATATCAGAAAGACTATCAACAGAAAAAGCAACTCCATCAAGATAGGAAGCATAACTCAAAAAGTCTTTACCAAAAAAAGCAGCATAATCGTGTGTGGTGAGTGTTACCCTGCCGTTGTATGAGGACAACATCCCATATACGGCTTCAAGCGTTGTTTTGAAATGAGGGTGAAGTAGTGCCTCGCCTCCAGTCAAAATAACTTCATGACCACCGTTGCGCACCCAATTCTCAAGTTTCAGATAGGCTTTAGAACTAAACCCTCCGTGTTCTCCATCGGGGGTACAATCCATATAACAGTAGGAACACTCTTTATCACACTTTTTGGTAATACATAAATCCATCAAATATGGATATGTTTGTACTGGTTCAGTTGGAATTTCTTGAAACGAAAAATCGAATATCCACACTCGACTGCCAGCAGTTACAAGATACTGATCATAATGTTCAACTTCAGACCAGCGGGATTCGTAACACATTTCCAGAAGTCTATGGAGATTGATATGCTTGTGTTCTCGAATCAAGTTCCAAACAAAAGTGGACTTGATAAGCGGACGAACTGTTGCAACTTCATCATATCTAACCCCTCCATTTGATAGCTCCGAGTCGATAAACAAGTTGGCTTCCTCTACTTCTTGAACGTACTTGAGATCAGAGGCTGTCCAACAGTTCTCCTCCGATAAAAAGACAGCCTTCATATTCACAAGCCAATTCAGGTACTTTTTGGCGAATTCCCAATCTGTACTTCCATAGATATTTTGTGGTAATCTTAGAATAACAGTTCCGTACTCGTCAAACGCACTGAGGTCGGGTGCTTGCTCATTAAAGATGAATGTATATAAATGCTTGAACATTTTATCACGATTAAGTATTCTTTTTTCAATGTCTATTGGGAATCCCAATTTTGCGTATTCTATAATTGTCTTGATAATAGATATTTTGAGATCATCTCCATAAATGACCTTTTCGTAGTAGTTGCTATGCTCTCGCAACTTTTCTACCAGTTTGTTTTGAGTAATGCCTTTAGGCATAACAATCCCCTGAGTAGAGGACGAATT
>JAKPKF010000354.1 GCA_029553845.1 bacterium
CCATACTGGAATATCCCTAATCCATAAAGCAGTCCATAAAGTAAAGTTTTGTTTACCTTCTCTTCTAAGTTAAGCTTATCATATTGAAAAGCTAAATACTCCCCTAATATTCTTGAAGTATCACTATCTAGTTCTCCATACGGCAAGGCGTCTACATCCCAAGTAGGATTAGCCTTCATGACAGCATTTCTGACAGCCCTACAAACCATGTAGGTATGATTAATGTAAAAGGTTAATGGGTTTCTAACATCCTTTATAAATGTTCCTGTTACTTTATCATACTTGAGATTCTGGTTACCCTTGTAATACATGTAGTTCACAAACCATTGAAGTTCAACATTATTGCCTCTCCAATTCCTACTCTCATCAAACTTCTCCTTAGTATAGGATAACCAATATTCTTTGTCGTACTTCTTCTTACGACCCTTCTCCTCGTAATCTTGAGCTGTGCTTACCATTTGTATTCTAAACTAGATTAATACTCCTCGTTCTTTATTTCTTATTATTAAAAGTCTTCTCCATTGCCTCTTGAATAACTGTATCCATGTTTTCTAAATCCACTAGGTTACTAGTATCTTCTATCTCTTCTTCTTCGGGCTTCTCTCCATAAGTAGTAAACTCTGGTAAATCCCTTGCTTTAAGTAACTTCTGCAACTCTTTTCTCTCACTTGAGCCTGTTATTACCTGCAAAGAGGCTATAACCCCGAGAGCCACTACTGCAATGCCAAGTAAAATACACAAAACTATGACTGTTGTTTCCATATATACAATTATAACATATTAGATAAAACTGTCCCCTGACATTAAATTGTCTATTGAATCATTAACATCAACCTCTTCATCATCTTCCTCTTTTTCCAGTTCTCCATATATGTTAACTTTAGGGTGTTCAAAGTAGTCTGGTCTTGAATGCACAACATACCTTAAAGCATCGCACTCGTCCTCTCCTAGCTTAAACGGCTCACTTCTACTAGTATCCTTTTCTTCGTTCCACTTTCTCCAATGATAGTTGTTCAATTCTTCAATTAAGTTTTTACATCTTTTTGATATAAACAGCTTGTTTTCTCTAAACATTCTAGTTACCCTGTTAATACCAGCCATAACATCATTGTTTGCAGGAACAAATCCCCAACCCTCCTCTTGTAATTGGAACATCATACTTTGCCCACTTGTCTGCTGTGTTCCCTTACTTGCTGGGTCAATAACAAACATTTGTATATCCTGCTCTCTTAACCCATTTCTAATAAGCATTCCATTTAACTGATTACTAATGTCTTTGGCTGTTAGAAACTGCTCTCTAAACTCATCAATAACAAACAGGTTTCCATTGATATCTTCTTTAATCAAAAGACCTGCAGTAGGGTGATTCCAGCCCACATCTAATCCTACAAAGTATATGTCTGTTACTGCTCTCTCGCTCTCCCTACAATGTCTTAACTCATTAAAGTCTGGATATATAAGTCCTTCAAACTTCTCAAAAGAAGCTAAATACTCCTGTTTAAACATCATATCACTTAAATCTTTCCTTGCTTGTTCTACCAGACCTTTATCAATATATGGGTTATCTAGTGTAGTAAACTTCCATGCTTCAAATCCAGGCTCTTTCTGTACAGCAGGTTTATAAAATGTCTCATACACCCAATCATATCCTTGAGGTGTTGTTGTTACCCATGCCACACCATTCTTATCGGTTAGTGCAGGATAAATTACTTCCCACACCTGCTTACTCATAAAACAAGCCTCATCTAACCATACCCAGTCCAAACCCACACCTCTTAACCTGTCTGGGTTCTCACCACTTCTTAAAGTTATTGTACTTCCATTCTTAAACTCTAATCTGTTGTCTGACTTATTCCAACTTTTAATAACCTCTGGGTCGCACCAATCCATTAGTACTGGTATATTAATATCTTTTAACATCTGATAGGTCGGTGATATTATCCATCCATGCGTAGGTGTTTGTATCTTCTTCTTTCTATCTATACTCTCTCCATAAGCAAAAGCTAATACCTCCATTGTTCCAGAGGTCGTTTTACCTCCACGACGACCAGCTATAAAAGCCCTGAACCTTGAATTGCTACTATGGAACATCCTTTGATATTTATGTGGTTTGTATATCTTCATCGTCCTCCCATTGAATAACTATTCCTGATGATATCTTGTCTCCTCCACTTGTTACATCTATTGACTGCTTAGCATTAGGATACAACTTGTCATAAAGAAGCTTTATCATAGCGCCATCTCCCTTCTTAGCCTTCTCATAAGCAACCTCTAAAAGCCTTCTTCTCTTAGTTACACCACCATCATCTTCTGCAAGAAACTCGTTAAGTGCTCTTTGTTCAAGCATTTCTAATATACTATTGTCCTTACTATTTTGTTGTTGTTCTGTTGTTGATTTACTCATTTCTTTACCTCTATAGGCTTAAATACAACCCCCTTTATCCATTAATATATACTATTATACCACTATTCTAGCCTGTCTAATTCTCTTAAAATCTTTTCTCTCTTCTTCTTAAGAGATAACAACTCTGCTTCTCTAGCCTCAGTTCTACCACCTTTAGATTGTATACCGTTTATTATCTTGTGCCTCTGGTTG
>JAKPKF010000356.1 GCA_029553845.1 bacterium
TCATACTGATAATCAGAATCTCTACAATCTAGTTCTTTAAGTTGTTCTTCTGTTAATTCTATATACCCCTCTGTATATTCTCCTTCTATCCCATCTGTATATACTCTGTATATCTTCTTCTCCATATTACTTTGTTGTTAAAAATTTAACTAACTAATCCCTCAGCATAGTTGGTTAGCAATCGGTGTCCTACTTCGGTTTATCGGCTATTGCCTAGAACTTAACCAACTATACTCAGCTATCAGCCTATGCCTAAACACTCGCAACCTGCTTAGGACGCCAATGTATAGGGATAGACCCACAAGGAATACTGCCTAGAGACCTTGTGAGCCTGTCTTAGGGAGAGTTCTGGTTTCCCAGATCCCACAACGAATTATGAGATTTGCTTCGGATTACTCCCCCTAATTGTAAAAGAACTACATACTCTGGTAGGCTAGACTAAAGTTCCTAGTCCAAGTTCCAGTTCTGTCTCCGCCTGTGTAAGCCATTCTAAGGCTCTCGTTTTCTCCAATAGTAAGATAAGACCTCTCAACCCCTTCACATATCTCTCGTGCCATTTCAGGGACTCCTGGGTCATAATTTACGTCCCCTCCCTTGTGCCACCCGAAGTAGTTACTCTGCTTGGTGGTATTCTTACCCATACTGGTTTCTGCTACAGAGATAGCAACGACTACCTTCAATGCCTCCTCGCTACAATGCTCTCGTAAAAGAGAGAGGTAGCCGTCGTCTATCTTACCTCCGTAACTTTTAATGTACTGTCTGACACTGTCGTCAATTACTCCCTTCCCTGCAACTTCTGGTACTTCTTCTTCAACAGGTGGAGTGTAGTTATCATACTCTTCGTGTATATACCATTTCTTTCCATTGTCGTCGTATTCTATTTTCTGATCGCCCTCCCATTCCTGTGTCTTCTCTTCCTCTGCATTTACTTCTGGAACATTCTGGTCTTTCTTTCCTACAAAGGCTAAGAGTAACAAGTAAATTATCAACGCCCCTACTAACAATACAAACACTCTTCTAAACACAACCTCTCCTCTTCTCTGTCCATCAAGTAAGTTAACTTTTAAAGACTTAAACTTACCAAATTTGTCTCGCAGTATATTTTTCATTATTTCTCTAAATATAACTTAAATTGAATTACCTTCTCTAAGACTTCCTCTGGCTCTAAATTCTCTACATACTCCTCAATGTTGTCACTTATTACATCACTATCATCAACCGTTACTGTCTCCTCTGGTGGGTGTTGCTCGTAGTACTCAGCTAGTAACATTCTTATATCTCCCATTACACTCTCCCATGTTATGTTATTCATATTTCTTTAAACTAAGTTTATATATTTTCTTCTATCTCTTATCTCCCCTACATGATCCTTTAACTCTGCCATCATCATATCAACCTCTATTCTTAACAGTTCCCTTTGCTCTTCACTTAACGGAGGGTTTGTGTCTTTTTTAATCTTGTCCCTTAATTTCTGGTTATACCCAAATCTCCTGTGAAATTCGTTTATGGCTTCTTGTGTTTTTGATATAGTTTTCATTTTATTCCTCGATTATTTTAATTAGTCTAACTCCTCAGCAGCAGCCATTCCAATATTGTTATAGTCTCTTAATGCTCTTGCCTTGGCTCTAGTTTCTGCCATTCTCATCATGTGCTTAACTATCATAGGGTTAACATTTCCCTTGTAAGCGTCTCCGTAACCTGTGAATGTTCCATTCTCTCCAGTTACTGTTGCTTTGAATATAAAGAACACATCCTCTCCGATCCTGTCACTTGAAATCAATTCTGTTGCAATTTCCTTGCCTCCGTTTTTGTGGAATAAGTCTAGCAAACCCTCGTACTTGACAAACTCCTTCCCACTTATATTTTGTATAAATTCTTTTGGTATACTCATGTTATTTTTTAAAACTAATTTTATATCCGTTACTCTCTAACACTCTTACAAACTTCCTTAAAAATACCCTTGCCTCTTTCTCTCCTTCCAGTATCTCTGTCCTAACCCCTGTGATAAACTTATCCCTTACAGACATCCCAGGAACCCAACTCACCATGGAAACCTCGTCTGTGTTTGAGGTGACCATCATTCTGTGGTGTCCCTTGTTTAGCAGTATTTGCATATTGTTTTATATAATAATTTAATATGTTTAATATAATTATATCATTTGTATACTGGGTGTCAAGTATATTTATCATTTATTTTGTTATAGGATATATTTTAACTGAGGCCTCCCTTACATCTTCTATGGGAACCATTGCCATCTTAGTCTTTTTGTTATCTCCACCGAATATCTCTTTGTAGGGTTTTTGTGCTATCATTTCCCTTAAATAGTTGGTGCTTATAATAATACAAATCCAGGATCCTTTCTTTTTGATACCTTCTACTATTTCGCTCCACTCTCGGTCGTAACACACTATTGCGTAAAAGTCTGATTTACTTCTGAGTATCCCCTTGTACTTACCATAGTTTTCTAATTCTACTGCCAACATTCCTGAACCCTGACTTCCCTTGTCGTACTTAACCTCTACTTTCTTACCTGTTTTTCTAATAAGCAAGTCGTAGTGTATTTCCTTGTCGTCTGCCTCTAATACAGTCCCAAAGTCTTTTTCTAAGGTTCTTTTAACCCATTGCTCGGCCCTCTTCGCAGGTCCTAGTTCTATCTTGAACTGCTGTGTGTAGGGTGTAAAGTTTTCTTTGGGCATATCAATTTCCTCGAACATTTTAATTATCTTACCTGAGTCCATACTTTTCTTTAAGTAATTTCCTCTGCTTGGCTGTTAATGTTATCTCCTCATGTGGTAGGTCTTGTACATAAAACCTCCCTGTATCGTACTTCTTATTTAAAAACATACTCTCAAACTGTGCTTCCTCTAAAGTGTCAAAGGTTCTGATTACCAGATCCCCTGCTTTTCTTTTAGGAAAGTCATCGTATTCTCTTACTTGGAATACTTTCTCCTCGTATTTACCCATTTTAATTATTTTAATAATTTATATAATTGTTTTACTTATCTCTTTTTAATAACTTCTCTGTTTTCTCTAATTCTTTATCTTTCCAGGATGTGTCCACTTGCAGAAAATTTCCATCAAACCTATTTATCTTATTCTCTTTTATCTTATTATTATTTGGTAGCAGTTTTCTGCTAGTTAGACTAGCAGGTTTCTGCGAGTTAGACTGGCAACTCTCTACTAGTCGGAAAGTACCTCCATTAGCTTTAACCTTGTAAGTGGCCTTAAACTCCCCACACTCCAACACTTTTGAGACTGCACCTGTTATAGTTCTAGGGCTAACGTCTAACATATAAGCCAACTGATCGTTTGTAAAATAAAACTGTCCTCTAGGGTTACTAGACAAGTAGAAACGCATAAAACCATATACGAGTCCCTCTGTACTACTAAATCCGTACTCTTTAACTTCTTTTAAATAAAAAGGAATAAACTCTGGCCTATACAAGAGCTTTACATTATTAACCTCAGCCTTGAGTTCTTCTGCGTCCACATACTCGTAGCCATCAACCTTGTAAGAATCTCCCTCTCCTTTTTTAACAATCTCTTCCATATTTGCTTGGTCTTAAATTAAATAACTACATAGGAGAGTTGGCGACCAAGCGAGGAAACCAACCCCCCTATGCAAATATTTAACTTCTTGTAATCGCCTGGTGCTTTTCATTGTTTCTAATTTACACAGTATCAAAAAACCTGTCAACGTGTCCTAGTAAATGGTTATAGGTTGAAGAGGGGATATATATACTGCAGTGCAGATATGTTGTTATATCCCCCCCCTTACCAGCTAAATAGGATTTCCGAAGTCATCAGACATTCGGTTGCCAAATTTTCGGTGGTAGTTTTGGTGAAATTGTCTATGCCATAAGACACAGTTTTCTACCGAGTTATTCCCACCCCTACTTTTGGCTTTTAAATGGTGAACCGTGAGAGGGTTACCCCTACTACCTGGCTGACCACAGACGACACAGACTCCCCCACAAGCGTCCCAAATACGTCTCTTCCAAGAGTTTTTAGACACATCACACCTCTTTCTAGTTGTTCATGATTCGGGTTACTTCAGAGACCTTCACACAATACTCACAAACATTACCTTCACTAACAACGTTCCGCAAGTCTGGCAGATCATTTCTCTCCTTTCTAGTTGGTTTTAAAGAACTGAGTTTAAAACTCAAAGAGAGGGCTACTCCTCCCTTTTAACCTTAAACTCTTTTCTGTCTTTAAGCTCCGAAATCTTTCCAGGGTTCCATTGTGAAGTAGGGCTTAAATACCCACAGACCCTAGAATACACCTCGCAAACTTGTCTTTTTATTTTCATCTCAAAAATCTTTACAATTAAATTGTCAATTAACCAAATTTATAAGTTTCCATATAAAACACGCCTAATTTATGTAGTATATTCCATAAAATAAGCCTAATTTATTCATTTCATACCTCCTAATATTTCAATAGCCTCACTTGTACTTGATAAAGGTATCATCATCTTTTGCTTATGGTTAAACAGTATCCAGTTAGTACCTAGTCCGTCTCCGTTTAACCTCTTATGCCCTTGCTTATCAAGAAAATCATCGCCTGATTTAAATGTCTTACCAGATAAAAACACTATCTTTCTACTTCCATTTGCCGTATTTTTAACCTGACTTTGTTCTGCCCCTTTGTGAGTGTGAGCAGTCATAACAAAGTCGTAACCCTCGTTTTCCATACTAAAGCGTTTAGCTCCGTGGTTGGGGTTGAAATAGCTATGACCCTGGGCCTTATGCATTATCGCCCCTGTATACTGAGTTTTGTTTATAATTAAATCTATCGTTCCTATTCCATCATAAACAGGGATTTTCTTTCTTAAATCTACATACATATCCATACCGGTTCTTCTTGCCCAAGAGTTGCCAGTAAAGTACGCCTTGTTATTTCTCCTTACTAAAAATATGTGGTTAGGAACAGTTATATCCCAAATCTTGCCTTTGTAATATTCTTTACTTATTTTGGTTTTTACACCTCTTAACCCATCTCTTTCACACCAATTTAGCCTGTATTGGTTATCTCTATATCTGTATATACTTGTTCTATACCCATTCATAACACACAGAGCCTGTAATTCGTCTATTAACTCTTTGCTCTTTTGATAGAAACAGCCAGAGTTTTTTCCTTTCCTTGAACCGTCCCCGTCAATTAGGGAGTTAAAGAAAATGTCAAACTGTCTCTTGCTAAGCTTATAAACCCAAGAAGGCATCTGATACTTTCCATTATCTAATAAATCAGCTATTTTGTTTCTGGTCTCAGCGTGTATATTAAAATCTATACTTGGTTTAACCAGCTTTAAAACCTTTTCTCCTATCATCGTAGTGTCTCTTAGTCTCTCTCTTTCAGAATAACTCGCCTGACACTCTTCTAAAACCTGTCGTGGCAAGTGTACCTTCTCTGTTCGCTGGCTTATTCCACAACTTGTTTTACTAATCCAACCATCAGTCATAATCCAAGCAATTAACCTCAACCAGCAATCCTTTAGGGGATAATCCTTTTTAGTATTATGGGAAGCCATAATAAACTCCTTATAATCAAAGGGTTTAGTTTTTACCACCTCAGAGGCTTTTACCCTTTCTAGCTTTCTGTTTCGCCTACCCCTCAAAGCAATTTTGTGATTGTCAGTTACTAGCATATCTATACCACGAGACTTCAATCTATTAAGTTGTCCATCATAGTCATCTATAATTATCTTACTGGCTTTTTGCCAGCTATAATTACCATCTTTGTCTATAGTAAGAAACTCGTCCTCTTTGTTTAATTGGTCATATGTTTTCCAACCATCTTGAGTTAAGGCTTCCGTTTTATCATCCATACATTCGTGGTTCCCAACTACTGCACCAAGTACCTTGTCATACCCCATATACTCAATCATTTTATGTAGATATAAGTGCTGTTCATTAAGGTTGGCTATATCACCAAACTGTGCAGGATTAAAGCAAAAAGAGTCTGCTATATCACCCCCTAACAGCACCTTCATATAGGGATTTCTTTTAATCTCTTCTACTTCCCATCTGAGCCTATCATAGTCTACTTCACTATTACCCATATGAGTATCAGCAAACCACCCTACTGCAATAGGTCTATCAGTTTTAATTTCTATGGTGGTGTTAAACTCCCTATTCTCTATCTTCTGTCTTAGCTCCGCTCTGCGAGCCATTTCTCCGTGGAGCTCGTCAAAGTCTAACTCTGTTATATATCTGTCTGGATATTCTACACTCACAGCTCCCTTAAACATTTGTTTAATCTGAATGTCTTCCAAGGACTCAAAGTCCTTCTCATTCCCCGAAGTGTAAAGCCCTTCCATCTTTGGTGGTAGTTTAATTTTAGTTATAGGTCCCTTGGGTTTGTTTTTACTTCGCTTAGGTCTTCCTCTCCTCGCTTTTCCTCGTTTTGCCATGGTATGGGCAGGTCAGGTTAATTACTTTTCTATTACTTCGTCTAGTCCTGGAATTTTTACAATGGTCCAGTAAATTATCTGAGAAGTACCATATACAGTTGCTATTCTGCCTATGAACTCCTTAAATGTAGGACTGTTTTCAATAAACTCAAACACAGAAGCTATAACAAAACATAATGCTATAACTATCAACGATACTTGCTCCCCTGTTAACTTAACCCACCTTTTAAGTAGTGATATAACAAAGGGGACTATCGCACCTGCTATTAGGATTTGAAGTTCTACTCCTTCCATTCTTATATAATTAAAATTAAAATAGCCAACACAATAGCAGCAATTAAACTTACTACTATTACAAAATTTCTCGCTTTTTTCTCCTCATCTTCCATAATCTCTTTTACCCTTTTATATTTTTCTATAACCCTTAAAATAAAAATTTAAGACCGATCCCCAAGGATTTTGGTCAACACCCCCCGAAACCACTCCACAAATTTTTCTATAACATTACTCTGGCACTCCTCTTTACATTCTGCTAACTTCTTAATTGCCTCATTCTTTTCGTTTTCGACTCGGTTGTAATTTATGCTAAGTGCGTCATATTCTATCTGTAAATTTCTCAAGTCAATTTTCGATTCATTGTACTCAGCTGTCAAAGTCTTATTCAAGTCCTCCAGTCGTGTTATTTCTACCCCCTGAGCCTCTGTGGTCGATTCTAAGGCCTGTATTTGTTGTTTTAGGATAGTTACCTGTTTTTCACACTCCGTTTGTCCTGGTGGCTCTGGTGGGGTCGGAGGTTCCACAAATATTTCCATCTTATTTACATCTGCAACCCACCCTGTACCTCCTTTATCAAAGCGAATGTCGTACCATGTGTAATTATTTGCAGTTCTTGGGCCGTCTATAATCGTTCCTATATCCCCTGTTCTTGCCACTGAGATTACAGGAAAGGTTGTACCGCTTCCCTGTCTTATGTTTTGTTCTCCTGTAAATATAATTGTGTCTCCTTTTTTAAACATAGTACTATTTAAAAAACTTAAATCTTTGTGCTTACTCCAGTCCAGGTTTTCACCTGTAAACCAGATATTTTTAATCGCCTGATATTTTGTCCTAAAAACTATACTCCTATCCATGTAGTCCATTAGGTTGTACTGTGTTTGAAGTCCTAGGTGAAGATGTGGAGGATAGCCTCCGTTGACACTCTGGGGTGCTACTTCTGCTAGGAGTTGACCTCTTTTCACACTCTGTCCTCTGCTCACTTTAAAGTTGTAAATGTGAACATAGAATAGTTTATGATCTGAATTTGCTACATCTTGGGTAAGGTAACTTCCATAGGCTGAGGATATAGTCCCTATGGTTCCGTCTGCTACTGCGTATACTGGGGTTCCTGCTGGGGCATTTCCAAAATCAACGGCCTTGTTAGAAGAAGTAGAATGATAAGTTTGCGAAATCCACAACTCTTGACTGTTAAAAGGATTCCTGTATTTAGCCATGTAGACTAGTCTTAATTTAACCCTCTATATATTATACCACCTCAATAGCCCCTCCGATTGACCAATTCTGCGTTGGAGTTGACACGTCTAGTATCTTAATCTTCTCGCATTGTTTTACTGTACAAAAGACTCTCTCTAATTCTT
>JAKPKF010000488.1 GCA_029553845.1 bacterium
CAGGATGCCAACCAATCAACTGGGGTGCTACACCTCTAAAAAGTAGCCTAAATGGGGGAGAACATAAGCTTCAAAGGTCTGAGATTGGTATAACAAAACTGGACTCGGTTCTAATAACGACCAGACTACCTAGGAGCAAAAGTAACTAATTACCTAGGAGTATAGAATTAGATGAGTAGTGCGGAGAAACAACCGAGAGGACACTACAACAGCAAGTGAGCTCCAGGTTAGGGATACCTCTCACTACAGCTAAAGGGAGAACAATAATTGTGAACAGTATCAAAACATGGATAGAATAGAAATTATACCATTCGGTTCTGTACTAAGAGATAGATACGAACTGATGAAAAAATATAAACTAGTAGATAAGGTGTCGGGATTCAGTAGGATGACAGAGAAAGCAAGAAAGAACTACGACCCAATAAGCTTTATATACTATCTTCAAGGAAGAATAGAAAAACCTAAACGAATAGATCAGAAAGAAAAAACGGTCTCCGAACCTGATCATGTACACTTCAAAAACCAGCCAGAAAAGAGCAAGGTCATTCAAGAGATCCTAGCAATGTGATAATATTTATAAACGGATAAAAACGATGCAGATTCACTATCTGTTGAGTGTAAGTTTAGATCCGTGATTTATATATTAAGAAAGGAGGAAAAAGTGTAGTATAAATTGTAAATATGAAGAGATGATACCTAGAAATAAGGTAGAAAACCTTGTTTATTCAGAGAAGATCAGGAGATACGAAGCTGGACACGGTGAGTGGGGTTCTAAGGCAAGAAAAAACATAAGTAGAAACTGTAAGTGGTACAGGAACAAAATAAAAGCATACCTAAAAAGAAAAGCAGAATAAACACTATAAGCCAATATAAACACTTGACAAGGTTGTAGACTGCCAGTAATATGGTAATACAATTAAATTAAGTGAGGGCAAAATGGAAAAAGCTATCACAGTAAAAGAGTTTCAAAAACTCGCCGAGAAGTACCCAGAGGAGACTGCAAAGGATCTCGAGCTTATGCACCAGACGGTTGCTAAGAAAACGAACCTAAC
>JAKPKF010000391.1 GCA_029553845.1 bacterium
GCCGGTATAGATGGTTTAGTTAACAAAATGATTGTTCAACTTCTTGTAAGTGGAGCAATATCTGTAGAGGGAGTTCCTAATGATAAACTAGATGGTTTGGCTACGGTATTATTCCTTAAACCAGAATATATCAAGTTTAAACGTGAATTAAATGGGGTGTATCATCCTTATCAAAAGAATCATAATTACTGGAACAAGCAACAAGATTACATTAAGCTTAACCCAGAAACTTATTTCTATATTGGTATGTTCAATGATACAGATGAACCATATGGAGTTCCCCCCTTTATGCCTGCCTTAGATTCTCTCAAGGGTCAAAATGATATGAAGATTAATTTCAAACATATCATGGAGATTTGTGGTATGGTGGGTTTTCTTGAAGCTAAAATGCAGAAATCCCCTCAAAGGGCTAACGAAAGTATAAATGCCTACGAATCTAGACTAAACCGAGAGCTCAATCTTTTAAAACGTAATGTTAAGGATGGCATGAAGGATGGGGTTGTTGCGGGTTATATTGATGACCACGAATTTAAACTCAACTCTACTACCAAAGAACTTGGTAATATCGAAAAGCCTTGGAATATGAATCAACAATCCGTGGCTAATGGTTTGGGAGTTAATGGCTCTATCATTGGAGTATCTGCTACTACTGGTGAAGGGGCAACGGGTATAATGCTGTCTAAGATGATTAGCCAGTTAAAAAATATCCAAATGCTCGTAGCTTATGTATTAGATCGACTTTATTCTCTAGAACTGCGTCTGGCAGGATTTAATAATAAGGGAATGAAGATTGATTGGGGAACTTCTACAGTTTCTGATGAGGTTAAAATCCAACAGGGTCTTCAGTATAAGATACAGAACCTTGACTTACTGTATAAGGCTGGTATTATTAGCCAAGAACAGTATGCTTGGGCAATGGGCTATGATTCCCCGGATGAGAAAGAACCAAGAGTTTCATTGGAAGATCAATTTGCTAAAGGTGGTAATTCAGATCCTCAAGAGGGAACTAAAAAGAAACAAAGGCAGGATGATAAAAATCAATCTGCTCGTAGGTCAAGAGATAAGAATAACCCGGCTCCTTCTCGAGGAGACCAAAATACTAAACCAAGATGAGTAAATTTACAAAGAAAAACAAAGAGCATCTTGATTCTATGGTGATAGGTCAAGGCCATACCATTATGGCTGGTTATATACCAGAAGCAGTGGGAGCCCAGACTTTCTCCGAGAATTATTACAAATGGAAGAATCCTACACCGGACACCATTGCTCAATTTGGATTTTGGGGAGGGGATATAGATTATAATACCTATTACCCTAACCTGGATAAATCAGAATTAACTCCTAAAGATGAAGAGTTTATTGAACCTATGTTCAGATTACTTTCGGAAACGATTGTATCTAAGAATTGGAATCCTACAGACTTTGGTCAAAATGGAGTATTGAAAGCTTCTATGAAAATGTTACTTGGTCAAACAGTAAACTGTGACCATGAAACTAACATAGGTAATGCTATCGGTGCTGTATCTCAGGTAATGTGGCAAGAGTCTTACAAAGATGGAAGCTTCACTATACCTGCAGGTATCAACGGTATTCTGAAAATTGATGGTAAAGCCAATCCAAGGATTGCTAGAGGTATACTTATGGAACCACCATCAATTCACAGTAACTCTGTCACAGTACAATTCAAGTGGGATAAATCACATCCTCAAATGGAGGATAACGAATTCTATCAGAAACTCGGTACCTATGATTCTAAGGGAGTGATGGTACGTAGAATAGTTACTGAGATAGTTCGTTACCTGGAGACTTCATTGGTATCTCATGGAGCTGATTCTTTTGCTCAAAAAATCGGTTCTGATGGTAAGATTATTAATCCTACCTTTGCTAAAAGAACTTGGGCATC
>JAKPKF010000414.1 GCA_029553845.1 bacterium
CAACTTTTCTTGTTTCTCTTCTTCCGGAAACTTTTATTGAACCTGCTAGTCTTATAAGTACCTATCTTATAACGAAGTGCAGTATTATTTCCCAGGTTGAAGCGAGTACGTTCAAAATAAATAAGACCAATCTGCTTAAAAAACTGAATTCCTTCTCTCCTGCGCAACACTTATCTCTTGTTATGAAACTTGAACATCTTAAAGCTATTTCCTGACACAAGAAAGGGCGCACAGTATAGTGCGCCCCTTCTTATTACTGTACTCTCCGGTATTTTCCTTCGGGAAACTGTAATTGATTCCCCAAACTATTAAACCCGGCTCCTATTTCTATGTACGAACTTCCGTAAGATAAAATCATAACCTCTCCGAACCCGGCGGCCACAACCTTTTCCATTGCTTCTTCTCCGCTCATCCTTACGTATGGATTCTGATTCATGTTTATTACACTACTCATATACATAAGATCGTTCGGATCATTATAGTTCTTTATATACAGAGTATTGTTACTTGCTCTTTCAAACAACAACATACTATCTTGGGAAGTAACTTCTACATATGAACCAGAATATTCCGTTCCATCTACTGTAAAAGTCTCGGCTTGTGGATAGTAGTATACTATTTGCTTGTATCCATTTGAAAGAGAATCCCAATAAATACTTATTTTATAACCATCTTTTTCAAAATAAGCTCTTTTGGTAGAATCTTCATCACCTTCGAATACTTTACTCACAAAGTAATCCCAGGTGTAATATTGTTCCGGTGACATATTATTAAGGGAAACGCTGTTGTCCCATGTCGCATACAAGGTTATGTCCTCGGTTACCGGGGAAGAAAAATCATATTCATTGGCACCTTCTGGGTCAGTACACCACCAATTAAAATACCAACCAGCGCGAGAAGGATCATTTGGTTTTGTAATGGTGCTGCCATCTTCAACCATAGTGGAGTATATCAACCCATTGTCATAATTTTCGTTGATTGTCACCGTGTGCATTTTCGGCCTGGGATCTGGATCAGACCCCGAACCAGAAGAGCAACTTAAAAATAGAATAGATAAAACTGTCAGAAAGAAAAAGTATTTACCAGTTTTCATTAATGGCCTCCATTAAATATTTGTTGTAATTATATCATGATACAGTAAAGATCTCAAAATAGATCAATGTGGAGAAAGTATTATTTGATAATTACTAATCATAGAAAGAGTGTGTTGCATGTATGTTAGTTGATATTAAAATTATCTTAAATAATGCCAGTTTTAGACTCTAAAACATCAGTTGTATTTAGTAGCGAGAACCAGTAAATATGAATCGTTTTTGTGTCGAGTAAAATACAATATTCATTTTACAAGGAGTATTGTATGGAAAAGACGAAATTTAGATCTGGACTCGAAAAGAGGTGGCATGAAGAGTTGGAGAAACTTGGTATTGAACATCACTATGAAGCAATGAAGATTCCAATGACTATTGATGGGATAGAAACCACGTATACACCAGATTTTATTCTACCAGGACAGGGAGTTGTTATAGAAGTAAAGGGAAGCCATAAGTGGGCGGGAAAGTCGATGCAAAAAACCAGAACGCTTGCAAAGATGGGTTATATCGTCCTGAAGTGTGTTGATGAAGGTAAATTTAACTTCATTGATAATGATAACTGTGATTGCTTTGTTTTACTTTGTCCTAATTGTAGTAAGCATCTGTTTGCTTGTTCAGTCTATGAAGAATGTCCTTTCTGTAAAAATGTTGAACGAAAAGAGATAGTTAGAGATGGGAAAACTGGTATTACTTCATGGAAAAAGAAGAGAGAAATCGAGAAGTGGCTATTTGATAAATCAGCGTTTGATCGAATCAATAATACTCTTTCCAAGGAAGTCATGGATTTGCATAAAGGTGTCTATGAAAAACTCTGTGGTAACCCAAGGCATATTGATTATGATTCGTCGATGATTAGTAAACTGAATGATTTATTTGATAAATACCCAAACATGGATGAAGTGCGAGATTTCGTCTTTTCATCAATTGATACTTTATCGATACGGTTGAATAGCAATATATCATTTCCTCCTATTCTACTTGAAGGAAGCCCCGGGTGTGGCAAAACATCCTTTGCTACTGAGCTTGGAAAAATACTGGCGAACGACAATTACAGGAAAATTGAGGTAAGTAATGGTATCGCCGGTTTCACATTGACAGGTACTGATCGGGGTTATTCAAGTGCTGAACCAGGGCTGATACTACAAGCTATGTTTACAGATGGATTTTCTCCTATTAAGAACCCTGTAATAATAATTGACGAAATCGATAAATGTGATAGAAGTTCGCATCCGGTTGAGCCGGTATTTCATACTTTGCTTGAAAGGAAAAGCGCACAAGTATATACCGATAATTTCTTTGGTGTGCCTGTTGATGCATCAAGAGTAAACTATATTGGTCTTTGTAATGATTCATCTGCTGTGTCAAAAACCATTCTTGATCGATTCAAGCATTTCAAGATAAGAGATTACACCGCTATTGAGATGCGAGATATTGTCATTCCCTGTATCTATAGAGATTGGCTTGTACAGGAAAATCTAGATCCAACAAGAATCCCTAAAAACTTATCTCTTGAAATCCGAGAGATAGTGCATAAGAGGAGTGACGGGAAACCCCGAAAAATTATACCTGTATTGAATGAACTTCTTCGGAAGTACTTGTATACAGACCCTGAGACTAGTCTTACCATTAGTCTATTTACAAAAAAAGAACTGAAGAAATGGCAAAGTCTATGTGGAGAAGAAAATAGAGTGATAGAAGAAGATGAAGAAGACGAGATTTCTGATGATGGTATCGGGTTCCTTAATGAGACTAATGATTTAATTAGCTACCTGCCAGTTTTTAGCGAAGATTGATGTTGTAGGTAAGCAAAAGTTGTAAACGAAATAATCAGGAAGGTGTATACGAATACATCTTCCTGAGAATTAAAGCTCGTAATCTGAATATCCATACTTTTTGCGTATACTATTAATACTTTCGGTAATAGGTACTTTTGAAAGAATACTGTTTTGATATATTTCTTTACACTCATTTTCATATTGTCTCAATACTTTTGGATCAAGAGTTCTTTTCCATTTGAAATGTTTTATTTCATTTTCATCTGTACGCTCTTCAGGATTGATACCGCATCCGTGACAAGTTAAGAAAGGTTGAGTAATAAGGGTATTACAAACTGGACACAGGATTGGTTGCTCTTTATCCTTTCTTGTATTGTCTTTGTTTGCTAGGTCTAATTTGTGTTGTTTGTAACGATCAAGAAGATCTTTCTCAAAGAATACTTTCCTGAAATAGGCGCATTTATTTCGGAATTCTTTTGATTTCATGTCGTTGTAAATCCAGTGAAGAAAGTCTGCGTCCAGTGAATGATAAATCATATACTCTGCCATTTTTGCATAATCACGGGTATTCAATATCAAATCTGGTGCAATATCTTTACACATTGTCTCTAGAGAAATGTACATAGCTGCTGCTTTTTCTTGTTCTTTTGGTAGAAGAGTAGAAGAGCTATGTAAGAGGGGTCTTTTGGGTGTACTTTTAGATACGGTGCGCATATGCTCCGTTATTTCATTGACCAGGTTACTATGTAGTTCAGTGCTTGCTATTTCTTTTGTGGTATTTTCTGATTCTGTAGAATCTTTTTTATTCTTGTCAGCGAGGTTATCATTATTGGGAATGATACCATTAGCCTTTGTATAGCAATATTTCTCTAACTCGCGATAATTGATGTGAAAATAGGTATATGTTCCATCAATCCTTTTTTCTATATGTTTCTCCAAAAGGTTGGCGCCTGCCAATTTATCAAAATGTCTTGCAATAATCCGAGTATTATTGATCTCCAGTATTGGTAGATCATTAAGTATGGCTGCATATTTGACCCAGAAAAAAGTTTTTGATGTTCCATCACTATTTTTTATATCTAAAGTTACCATTTTTCCACTCTTTGAAAAATCAACTAACCAACGAAGAATATAGGAATCCTTAAGTCCCAAATTATTCTCAATTAATCTTTTCTGCGAAAATCCTACTATGGAATATTTCATATCTCATCCTTATCTTTTGAATTATGAAGGAATAATTCATTTTTAAGATGCATGATCCATGCAATAAGAAAGTCCAGCATTGTACTTTGTGTGATGAATCCGGAAAGTTTCAATTTCTCCATATAACTTATTATGTAGTTAATATCGATATCAAAATTCCATGTTCCTTGTCTTTGTAGAATATTGATTTGAAAATCATCAAGAACTGGTAATGTGTTGATGGAATGAGTTTGCTGTCTTTGTGCTTTTTTAAGCTTCTCTTGTCGTTTCCTTTTAGTATTTAGTTCCTTTCTGCTTAAGCTTATATCTTGAACAGTCAAGTTGTTCCCCTGTTTCTTCTTTGCATTTCTGTAGATTGCTGCGTCTCGTTTTATTTGTGGAATGCTTTTCCCAAGTTTTTTTGATAAGTCGCTAACAGAAATCGTATCACCGTGATCCCTTTTTCTTCCGGGTTTTCCAGTAGTACAGAAATAGTCTGGCCATATTTCTGCATAGAGAACTATTCTGGTATCTTCATCTATTTCAAAACGTAACAGGTTGCCAAGATAGACTCTTTGCTTTATTTCCTCACTTGTTAATGGTGTAGTAATAATACGAGTGGGTAGCATTCCGATTGAATTTCCCTCAGCAGATAGCTTTTTTGCTACTTCGTATCGACTATGTCCTTCTATTATAAGACCATCAGGCATCACAATAAGAGGATTAAGAATTGCTTTTGTCTCAGAAATATCTTTATAGAGTGTCAAGAATTGCTCGTCTGTTTTAAGGGCATCAAATACAGCATTACAGGGATTTGGTTTGAAGAAAGAAAGCGGTTTATAAAGGATATTTGATAGAATTAGTCCCTCGAGCACGGTATTACTTACATCTTTTGAATCAATTTTTAATCCTGAATGCCCAACTCTTGCACCAAGAACAGCATCATCTGCTTTTTTCCCCATTATAGTAACTCCTCAGCAAGAGTATTAAATTGTTTCCATGCAATGGTATCCTTTCTTAGATCTGTACCGCTTGATGCATTATTCTTGAGTGCATTGTTTCTGCTAATATAACTTTCTGTAAGATCCCATATCTTTACCTTGTGAAGTTTCTCAAGTTCGGTGTCTGAAACCATAGATGGAATTGCAAGTAGGTTAATTTCCGTTCCCGTGCTTTGTGTGACTTTATGACATTCTTCTTTGAGTAATGAGTAACCCTGGATAGTCCATCTACTCCAGGTGACAGGACACAGGAGTATATTACTTGCATATAGTGCTGCTGTAAGTGCGAAAGAAATTGAAGGTGGTGTATCAATGATTATATAATCATAATCGGTTTTTCCAAGTAGTGTCGGGAAGCGTAATAGAGCACCAGGATCACGTGCTAATTCGATTTCAATGCAGGCCAAAAGTGGGGTAGCAGGGATTATATCAATTGAAGAAGTTTTATGTATACATTCCTCAAGGGTCTTACGACCTGTTAATACATGGTATAGGTTTTTTCCCTCTATCTCTTCAACAGATACTTTACGAAGGAAGAAGTCAGTACAATTATTGTTGTGATCAAAATCTATACAAAGAACTTTCTTTGATTTATCTAAGAGAGCTTTCGACAAATTTATGCTTATCGTTGATTTCCCAACACCGCCTTTACCAGATGCAACAGCTATAGTCGTCATATTGAATCTCCATATCCTGCTTACAGGTAAAAATACCAATTACAAAATTATTGTCATTTATCATTCTTTGATAGTTGGAACATTGTATTTCTGGTTCGTGAAACTCCGGCAAAAGCTATTTCATTACCCCTGATTACACATGTAAGAGATGCTTCTCCATAATCGATTTGAGCGACTTGTTGCAGAAGGTCAAGATACGATGATTCAAGCTTTTCCTTAATCATTTCCATTCTCTCTTGTGCTGGGATATTTTTACTCATCTGGCAACCTCCGCTATGGCTTCTTGACTTAATTTGGTTATATAGTCATCAAGCATTTCTTTGTCATACCGAGTAAGATGACCAATTTTGATAGGAGTAATCTCTTTGTGTCGTGAGAGTGTTTTAGGGCTTATTGAAAGGTATTCTGCTGCTTCCCTTATTGATAAGCATCTTCGTGTCATGTAAACCTCCAAATAAAAAAAGCCCGACTTCCAAGTAGCGAATTGGAAGTCGGGCTGGTTCCCTTCCGGGTAATCACCCAAGGTGATTAGAGAGTCGCTACGCGCTCTAATCATCCTGAAATATCATAGTTAATAAGCAATTTCATAGTAGTGTGAAGTTTTGAATAAGTCAAGAGAAATCTTGTATAAAAAGAAAAATCGGATTGAAAAAACTGAAATTTCTTAAAAACTATGAAATAATTGAGATATGAATGGCAAATTATTTGTTGAAAGAATTGATGACTCTTTGAAAAGGATAAATAAAAAACGCCAAGCTCTCGCAGAATACTGTGGAGTAACAGTTCAATCTATTTCTGACTGGGCAAGAAGAGGAAATCTACCTCAGGCGGATACAACAAAAAGAATAGCTGATTTTCTTGGGGTATCAATTGAGTTGCTTGTGGACGATGATTATCAAACTCAATGGAATGAAGTGGTAGATGAGGATACAAAACAGGCGATAGTTTCACCCTGTGAGATTTGTTATAGAATTGATTCGCTCATCAAAGAAAAATCGACTGTATCTGTACAAGATAGCGATGACATTTTCTATGCCGAAATACTCGATATCTTTTCTGTTGCACAAATATATGCAATGAAAAACAACCAGTATGAACCAACAAATTTACAGTTATTCAAAGTTGCTAAAAGATATGGGGTTAGTTTAGACTGGCTTATTTCTGGGACATTAGCCGATGATGGGAAAAACTTGAGCCCACATCTTGCAGGATTGGCCGGTAAATATACTAATTTACTGAAGTTCTATAATTCTCTTCCGGAAAGTGACAAGAAAGCAGCTTACGATTTAATAGTCCATATTTTTCACTCTAAAAGAAGAATACGTGAACATCTAGTTGATTTAGGAATGGATGTAAAGGATGTACCTGATTTAATCATATAAATACAGTTAGAGGCAATATCGCCCCAAGGCAGAAAGAGAGCGATAGGATAAGAACAAAAGAGATCGGGAAACCCTCGCCCCCAAATAAACCCAACGTACATGTGGTTAAAGAAAAGGAAAAATTGAGGGAAAATAAATATTTCCGATAATAGACAAAAGGAGGAGATGAATAATGTCAGATGATAGGAAAAAATATAATGTATTCCAGCACGGATCTACCTGGATCCGTGCTGATTTTCATCTCCATACAAAAGCCGATAAACAATTTGTGTATATAGGCGAGGAGAATTCCTTCCTAAATGACTATGTTGCCAAGTTAGTAACAGAAAACATCAATGTTGGAGTTATAACAAATCACAATAAATTCAACAAAGATGAGTTTGTAAATTTACGGAAAAAAGCCCGTAAAGAAGAAGTATTCCTGCTGCCAGGGGTGGAACTTTCAGTAAATGACGGAGCTAACGGTGTTCATACCCTTGTGGTGTTTTCAGAAGAATGGATAGCTAACGGAAATGATTATATTAACCCCTTTATTACGACTATGTTTCCTGGGAAATCCACGGCAGAATATGAAAACGAAGATGGTAGAAGTGATAAAAACATTCTTCAAGTTGTAGAAGAACTTGAAAAAACCAACAGAGATTATTTTTTGATTTTTGCCCATGTTGAACAACGGAGTGGTTTGTGGAAGGAAATGAAGGGAGGAAAACTAGGTGATTTTACTCAAAATCGGTATTCACTTGTAAGAAGCAAATCTCTAGCTTTCCAAAAAGTAAGAACTCGAGATGATAGAGATAAAGTAAAAGCACTTCTGAATGATTGGTTCCCTGCCGAAGTGGAAGGCTCTGATTGTAAGTCCATAGAAGAAATCGGTAGTAAAGATTGTGAAACTTGGCTCAAAATTGGCGATTTCACCTTCGAGGCTGTCAAATATGCTTTAGTCGATTATCAAAACAGGGTTCGTTCGTCTAATCCGGAACGATATAAACATTCTCACATTAAAAGCATTTCCTTTGAAGGTGGCACCCTAAGCGGACAAACCGTCAATTTCTCACCGGAACTCAATACCTTTATCGGAATCAGGGGAAGCGGTAAATCTTCCATTCTGGAAGCGGTTCGTTATGTGCTTGATTATCCGTTTGGAGAAAAAGCAACTGATAAAGAGTATAAGAGCAAACTTGTGTCGCATACACTTGGGAGTGGAGGCAAAGCAATTATTACCGCTTTAGATCAGTATGGCAGTGAATTTCAGATCAGGCGGATTCTAAATGAATACCCGGAAGTCTATGTCAACAATAAACTTCAGCCCGGTGTATCCATTCGTGAAACGGTCATCAGAAATCCCATCTATTTCGGGCAAAAAGATCTTTCTGCTAGTGGCGAAGGTTTTGAAAAGGATCTGGTGGAAAAACTGGTTGGAGATAGTCTCTACGACATCCGTCGTCAGATTGAAGAAAAAAAGCAAATCGTTTCTGATATTGTATTACGGCTTCAAAAAGTAATCAATATTGATGAACAAATTGCTGATTATACCCAAAGAAAGCAGGATGCTGAGTTTAACCTAGGTAAGTTTAAAGAATATGGCATAGAAGAGAAATTCAAAAAACAGACCGATTTTGATGCCGATGAACGTAAAATAAAGCAGATACTAGCAGATATTGAAACATTTAAACGCGATCTTGAAAGTTTTATCAGCCAGCATGAAGATGAGCTCAGGAATCATCAAGTCTATACCTCGCAGCAGAATCAGATCTTTTTTAATGCCTTTCTTGAAGAATACAGGAAAATTGTTGCCATTTTAGATAGGCAGAAATCTGACAGTTCAAACATAACGGCGATTAAAGCAACTTTAAGTGAGAAATTTACAGATTTTTCTCAGACCAAGAAGACTTTTACTGATGAATTTGCTGAAACCAGAAGGAAAATTGAAGCAGAGCTCAAAGAAAAAGGGGCTTCTGCACTTAATTTGGAAGAGTATCCTACATTAAAAGGAAAGATTGATACTGCTGTTAAAATGCTAGATGCACTACATAAACAAAAGTCGCAAGCTGCAAGTATCAAAAGCGAATTACTTCAAGCCCTTACCGAACTTAATAATTTATGGCAACAGGAATTTCAGGCAATAAAGGTTCAGTTGGATAAAATCAACAATAAGCAATCGTCTCTGATCATAGAACCTGAATTCAAAGGAGATAAAATTGGATTTCTTTCCTTTATGAAAAATATGTTCAGAGGTAGCGGAATTAAAGAGACTACACTTTGGAAATTAATAGATAAAACACAAATGGATTACCGAGATTTTATCCAAATGTACCGTGAATTCGATAAAGTAAAAAGTAATGCTGGTTCATCGCCTGAGGCTTTCGAGAAGTATTTTTTTGATAACTTGAAAGATCTACTAGTTTATCAGGTGCAAAATAAATTTACGATAAAATATCGGGGCAAGGAGCTTCAACACCATTCCTTAGGACAACGGGCTTCAGCACTTATCCTTTTTGTGCTGAATCAGCAGGAAAACGACTTAATTATTGTAGACCAGCCAGAAGATGATCTTGATAATCAAACTATTTATGAAGACGTGATAAAACTGATACGAGAACTCAAGCCTCATGCCCAGTTCCTTTTTGCAACTCATAATGCTAATTTTCCGGTTCTAGGTGATGCGGAACAGATTCATTCTTGCAGATATGTGGATGATAAAATTTCCATTCATACAGGAAGTATTGATTCTCCTGTATTGCAGAAGGAAATTGTAGATATCATGGAAGGTGGTGAAGATGCCTTCAATAAACGTAAGGAGATTTATGGAATATGGAAACCTCAGAACTTATAGAAATACTTGCACGTGGTGAAGACACGAAGAATCAATATAAAGAAAACATTCATAATGTCACTTCACTGGCAGAGGAGATAGTTGCTTTCAGTAATTCAGGCGGTGGGAAGTTGTTCATTGGTGTCGAAGATAAGACCTGGACAGTAACTGGTCTAACAAAAAATGATGTGGGTCGCGTGAATCAACTTATTTCAAATGCAGCAACGCAATCTGTAAGACCGCCTGTTAATCCTATAACGGAAAATGTAAACCATCCAGATGGCCTAGTTATCGTCGTTACTATTCCTGATGGAATCAGTAAACCTTATATGGACAATAGCGGAGCTATATGGGTCAAGAATGGCAGCGATAAAAGGAAGGTTACCAGCCGAGAAGAAATTCAGCGTATGTTCCAGTCTGCCGGTTTACTTCACGGTGATGAAGTACCCGCAAATGGATTATCCGTTAGTGATATTGATTTGTCGTTTTTCGAAGACTTCTTTCAAAAAGAATATGGAGAATCTCTTGATGCTCAAGATATATCAATAAGCAATATTTTTGATAATATGAATCTTGCCAAAAACGGAGCGCTCAACATTGCTGGGGCACTATTATTTGCCAAACAGTCACACTATAGACTTCCTGCTTTTGTAATAAAGGCAGTTGCCTACCCTGGCAATGAAATAGATGAAGATAATTATATTGATAGTCGTGACATTACGGGGAAAATATCGGACTTATTTCAACAAACAATCTCATTTATCATCATTAATACTCGACAGAATCAATCAGATAAAACTGTAAATTCAACCGGAGAATCTGAAATCCCAAAAATAGTTTTGGAAGAGCTAGTTGCGAATGCGTTGATTCACCGTGACTACTTTATAACAGCTCCGATTAGAATATTCATTTTCAGCGATCGAATTGAAATTATTAGCCCTGGTCATTTACCCAATAATTTGACAATTCAGAATATTAAATCAGGTAATTCAAATATACGGAATCCAATTTTGGCATCATTTGCTACCAAATTACTGCCCTACCGTGGCCTCGGGAATGGGATTCGTAGAGCAGTCAAAGCATATCCAAATATTGACTTTATTGATGACCGTGAAAATAACATGTTTAAAGTGGTGATTAATAAATAAAGAATCCCTTTTACATGGCAATTACTCTGGCGATTGTTCAATAAGATGTTGCTAAAATGAGAATCGAAGATAACGCCTATATCAAACGTGTTTATTAGCTTCATCTTCGTTCAACTACGTTATGCAAGAAGACTGATAAAAGAGAACTAACTGTGCCACGAATTGTGCCATGTATGTAAAAAATCCTGTTCTGACTTTTCCTGTCCTTCGTTGACTTGGTTGATTTTTGGAAGTATTATCATTTTAGTATCCCAAATGGATGATTTTATGTGCTCATAATCCATTGGTCCCAGGTTCAAGTCCTGGTGGGCCCATTAAGAAAGGCAATTTACCCCGTAGGGGTGGATTGCCTTTCTTATTTGACTCGTTGATGGACTTGATCGGAGGAGCCCGCCGAGCGAATGTAACCGTCAATTAAACCGCACCCGGGTAAAAAAAGCTATTTGATGTTCCAGGGCAAAATCGATTCCCATTCTTCAGAGGTTTCAATCAAGGGCGCGGCTTCAAAAACCTTTACCAAATATTCATACGGATTGAGCCCATTATGTTTTGCTGTCTCG
>JAKPKF010000489.1 GCA_029553845.1 bacterium
TAATCCCTCTTTCAGTTCCTTATTTTCCTTCTCCAATTCTTCAAGCCGTTTTGTCAGCCGGTCTATTGTCTGGTACGATGCCTCATGATTTTTCATGATTTTTCTCCTGTTAAAAAGTCGAAACGTGCTACTCCGCTTTAACTATAAACTTTAAAGTGTTTATTTAACTCAACTAATGAAGTGAATACTGGAATATCCATTTGAAGAGCCATAAAAACTTCTGCCGCAGCTCCTTTAGATTCACCTGCCAATCTTAATACTGCATCACATATCTTTAACCATTCCATACTGAACTTAGTCCAAGTATCATAAGGCTGAGGATGTATCATATGATGAAAGTGGCACATCAAAGGAGTGTAAGGAAGATAACCAAGCTCCAACAACTCATTAGCTGCATCTATTTGATTCTTTACGTTAACTGCCACATCACCCAGTGTATATGGTGATGCAATGTAAACTTTAATCTTCGCCTTCATCTATCTCTCCTTAACAGTTATAAAGATAAACGCTAATCACAATGAAACAAATAAGGAAAATAAAATTAACTATATATTTCTTAGCTTCATCACTCATTGAGCTGCCTCCCTTTCATCAGGAACAATGACAAATCCTTCCATCTGCTTAAACTTTTCCTCATCCCATTTAGGATAATCACACAGAGCAAGGTAAGGACACTGACTATTGAACTCATAACAGCTGTTGAAGTTAGGAGGATAACCACTATCTTTTGCTTTCTTCAGATTGAAAGCATTCCAGATAACATATTTTCTCCAATCATTGTAATCGTGATTGTTGAAAATCATAGGGAACTTCATGAAATCTGTTTTAGTTTCTCCGTACAGTCCAGTCTTTCGTGACTTAGATGCCTTTAATTGATGGTAATAAACCATACAACCATTGATGTCTTCGAAGTTAGCCTGACTTACAAACTGATACCCCATTAACTGAGACATCTTTTTCATCCTTGAAGCCATGTAAGCAAGGTCAACAGATGTAGTTTTGAAATCTACAATCCATCTCATCCCATCGACATTAAGAAGTAAGTCAATCACTGCTACAAAATCAATCTCAATATCACCGTAGTGATGTTTCTCCTCATCTGTTAAGGATATGCGCATGATTAATTTGTTTTCAGGAATACCAGCAACTGTCTCTCCGTCGTGCTGATATTGTTCGTGATATAGTGTTAGGGATGCGACTAGGGATTCAAGATTTCTATAGTCATCATTAAAGATTTGAACTGTGGGACGACGCCAGTATTCAGCTACTGCTTCAATAGCCTTCAGCAAATTCTTTCCGCCTTTATAATAAGCTTCCATACCAACATGAAAAGCACTGCCATATCTCATAGCAATGCTTCCGTTGACTGGATAAAGGCGAAGTTCTTTCTCAAAGAATACTTTCCTTGGGCAGCTAATTAATTGTCTTGCTGTTGAATGAGATGTTCTTATTAACTCGGACATTTTGTATCCTCCAAATCAGAAGCTAATTTTGCTTCCAGTTCTTTTACTTTATTGCTCATATCCAAATAAGCTTTTCTGTAGAAATCTACATCACTTTTAGCAGATTTAACTAAAGCGTCATGGTTCTTCTCAATCATCTCTTGATTGCCCTTATCAACAATATTAAGATGACTAGTTACAATCAGTTTAAAATCAATATCTTCGACTTCTTTATCTATATAATAGTAAGTTACGTTACCGATTGACTTCTCTTTTACTTCGCATATTTCATTGAAATAAGGTAAAGCTTCAATTGGAAGTAAGTAATAGTTCCAGTTAAGTCTTACTATAAGTTTTTGCATGGTAGTCTCCTTTGGTGTGATTAAATCCTACCCAGCAACGTTAATTTTTGACATTGCTGAGTAGGATTTAGATTTAATTACTTAGCTGCGGGTGCAGCTCCAGTGGTTTTGATGATGCCCAGTTTGAGCAACAGAGCCTTGGCAGCAGCGGCTTCTGCGGGCGGCAGTTTGTCGATGCCAGCATTGATGGCGGTAACAGAAACTTTTTCGCCAGCAATACCTTTGACATTCCAGTCACCTTTCATCAGTCCGTCGAAAACTTTCTGAATGGAATCAACTGCTTCCTGACCTGCTTTGCCAGCTGCGGCATCGCCCAACTTGTGGGACAAGCCGAAGGGGCCCAGTTTCGCCTGAATTTCTTTCGGCAATTTGTTGAAGTCGAACTCCATGGCTTTGCCAGTTACGATTTCCTGAATCTTTACGACTGTCCCAACGATTTCTTTTCCCAACTTCTTTGCTTTCTTAGACATATTATTCTCCTTGAGTTTTATTGTCTGTTATGGTTAAGTTATCTTGTTTACACTTTTCCGCTTCCTCTTCTTTTTTACTGTCTTCAAGCTTCTTGACTAGAGCTTCTTTGACATACTCACCTATTTGCAGGTTTTTGTCAATAGCATCTTTCTTTACCTCTTTGAAGACAGCTTCGTCAAGATTTGCTTGAACATGGGGCATACTGACTTTTGGTTACCTCCTTTCATAATAGTGAAATTTCATTATTTCATTTTTTCATGTCCAGACTGTATCATACTTTTTCCAAGTTGTCAATAATTATTTTCAATGCTTTGAAATTATTTTCAATGCTTAACATGCCTGAGCTTCCTCTGTATAGACAATACTTTTTGCTAAAACGTTCATTCTTGTATGGAAAGTAAGATTCCATCTAGAATCTCTAAGCTGTCTTTCAGTGACTGATTCCATCAAAGGTGCATGATGATCACCATAGAACTTATCAGCATAAATAATTGCCTCTTGTATAAACTTATTCCTTTCTTTTTCATATTCTTTATTGTGCTCAATTTCAGCTTGCGTCAATACTATCTTTCCATTAACCATCATCATATCTGTCTCCTTAGCAAATCAAGTCTTTCATTATCCAGTACGCAACACCTAAGCCACAGCAGAATGATACAAAGCAAAGTGCTATCAGCCAAAAGAATACTTCTACATTAGTTATGACTCTGCTAACCCAACTTTTAATAGCATTGATTGATAAGAACTTGCTTTTAGTTGACGGCAGTAAAGAAACGCACTCTTGTGTGTCAAGAATATTTTAGCACAAGATGTGGGGTGCGGCACAAGTGACTGCGCTGAAGGCACATTCCGGCATTCATCCTTTAAAGAAAAATTTTCACCTTTTAGCCGTGTTACCTGCCGAACAGG